>NZ_MRUJ01000170.1:0-11894 GCF_002099325.1 Frankia sp. KB5
TGAGCGGCCGACCAGCCACACCCACAGACAACTACCGAACGTTAACCATCGCTACAGATCAACTGGAATGGTGCGGAAATCCCGTCGGTGCATCCAGGCTGAGACATGCGTACCCGTTCCACTTCGCGATCTTTGCGGGCGTGAAAGCGATCATTTCAGTGGGCGACCGCCCCTCTATCTCCAGGTCAAAGCCCGGCTGCAAATCGTTGCAGCCGAAAGTGACGCACAGTTTGCGGCCGGGATCCGAGTCGCCGCCGAGGGTCCTTAAATCGGTTCCGGTAGCAGAAAGTCACCCCGTCTGTAATGTGCGTCACAGTCGGACGTGTACCTTGTCGATTGAGGTGCTTTCCTATAGGCTGAACCGGATCGGTGCGACTGGATTCAATCCATACCGCAGACTGTAAATCCGGAGGAAGATGGTGGGTGCGGCCCTTTTTGCGTCTACGGTATTCAGGTTGGCTGGCGTCGACGCGACTTGTTTTATCTGCCCGGCCAGCGTGCGTTCGCTGCCAGCCGCACTCGTGGCCGGCGCACGTCGGCGGCATACGGATCGCGGGAGTCACTGGCCGCTGGTCGGTGCACAAGAAACTCCTTGTCACGGCGACAGTCATCCAGTCCGCCCGCACGCACCGCCAAGGATCAGGTCATATGTCACCGGTCCCTGCTGAATCCCGACGTGAAGCGGAATGAGAGAAGATCTGAATGACCACCATGGGATTCGACATCCCAGATTTCGAAAAGGTGCTCACCGCGAGGCAGACCGAGGTGGTCCGGCTCGCGGCGCTGGGGCTGACCGCGAAGGAGACCGCCCGTCGGCTCGGCATTTCGAAGACCACCGTGGAGGGACACCTGACCGAGGCTCGGCGACGGGTCGGGGCGAACACCAAGTCGCACCTGGTCGGCCTGGCGGTCGCCGCCGGGATCGTCGCTCGGGTGAATCCCGATGTCTAGCCCCGTTCTCCGCACATGCGCGCATCGTTGCAGGTCAGCGCGCCGACCGATTCGATCACGCGGCGCATCGTCGCAGGTCAGGGCGCCATGTGCGGAAGACGGGTCTAGCGGGGCACGGCGGCTTCCGCCAGCACACCCGGCAAGCCCCTGGACCCACGGTGACCACCTGGACCGACCGGCATCCCTCCTGCGCGCACTCAGGAGACGTACGCGTACTCGGCCCGGTCGCGGATGGTGTCGACGAGATCGGCATGGCGGCGCGAGTCATCATTCTTCGCGGCCAGTTCCCGGGTGGTCACGCCCGGGTCGGACAGGATTGCGGCCGCGAAGAAGGTGATGATGTTCGCGAACTGGTCCGCAGGCGGAAGGGTGATCTCTTCACGGCGGTCCTGACGCTCGATCCGGATGACCGGGCGATGCTCGGGCGGTGGCGTGAACGCCGTGTCCAGCGCGAGCCGGCCGGAAGCGCCTAGCAGCTCGTAACCGCTGCGGTAGGAGTGCTCCATTCCGAATGCGAGCTGAGCCGTGACGCCATTCGGATCGGACAGCAGGAGGCTGCCGCCCACCACGGCGCCGCCTGGTCGTTGGACCCCCCCTGGTCGTTGGACCCGGAGCGCCGCGCCGACCAGATGAAGGTCGGGCCCAAGAAAGCGGAGCGCGGCACGGACGGGATAGACCCCGATGTCCACGAGGGCGCCACCGCCGACGTCGGGCCGGTAGCGGGGGTCATCAGGCGGCCTCGACGGAATCGTGAAGGTGCTCACGAACGACCTGATCTCACCGATGGCCCCGTCCGACACCAGCTCATCGACACGACAGTGTTGCGGATGATGCAGGAACATCATGTTCTCCAGTAGCAGGCGCCCCCGTCCGTCGGCCAGCCTGAGAAGGCGTCTGGTTTCTCGCGACTCGGTGGTGAGGGGTTTCTCGACGAGGACATGCTTGCCCGCCAGCAGCGCCCGCTCGACCCACTCGGCGTGCAGCGCGGCCGGCAACGGGATGTAGACGGCGTCCACGTCCGCCCGCTTCAGTAGCTCCTCATAACCGGCTACCGCTACTCCGCCKAAGCGTTTGGTGAACCGCTCGGCCCTCGCTAGGTCGCGGYTCGCCACAGCCTGTATCTCGATGGCGCGTTCCGCCCGCATCGCAGGCAGGGTCCGCCGCCACGCTATATCTGCACAACCCAGCACGCCGGTTCGCACCGGCCCAGATCCCGCTTCCAGTCGAGCCTCCCATCCGACGCTCGGCGGCCGTACGGACGACAACGCATCGTACTGAGACACAGAAGAATTTCAACACCGACATCACAGGTAAGGAAGCCCCTGTTTATTGGGGCTTGGCCGGCGCTGACAGCGCCCGGCAGAGTGACTTCCGGTGCTTACAGGAAGAGGTAACCAGGTATGGCTGCCCAGATCCAGCTTCCGCTCGACCCACCGCATCCGGCGCGACCGCAAAGCAACCTTGGGTCGCTCCAGAAGCAGGGGACGGTGCACCGGATCAGCACATCCGTGGGCGACCCCGCCTGGCTGGTGACCGGATATCAGGAGATCAAAGGTCTGCTCGCCGATTCACGGCTGGGTCGCAGCCACCCCGACCCCGCCAACGCCGCGCGCAGCGGTGATTCCGAGCTGCTTGACGGTCCGCGCGGCGACTACGAGACCGAGCATGCATGGATCGCGACGATGCGGGCACGCCTGCAGCCGTTCTTCTCACCGGGGCACGTGAAGGCCATGCGCGCCCGGGTCGAGGCGGCGACCGGTGCTCTCCTGGACCGGTTGGCCGAGCAGGGCCCGCCGGCGGATCTGGCCGATGCCCTCGCGCTGCCCCTGCCGCGGGCGGTCATCGGCGACCTGCTTGGGGTTCCGGCGGAGGACAGGGCGTCCCTGGACGAATGGACGACGKCGGTGAGCGACGCCGGCGACCGGGAACGTTCGGCGGCCGGGCTGGCCAGCCTGCACCGCTACGGCCGAGAACTGGTGGTCCGCAAGCGAACGCGGCCGGGCCAGGACGTCATCTCCTGGCTGGGCGAGGACGGAACCCTGTCCGACGACGAGGTCGCCCAGCTGGCGATGGGCGTGCTGTTCGCCGGGTACGAGACCACCGCGGCGGCGCTCTGCGCCGGCACGGCGCTCCTGCTCGACTCCCGGGAGCAGTGGCAGACGCTCTGCGGCAATCCGGAGCTGAGCCCCTCCGTGGCGGAGGAGAGCGTACGGGTCGTCAGCCGTCTGCTCCGCCCGGTGATCCGCTACGCCCGTGAGGATCTGGAGATCGCCGGGGTCGCCGTCGGGCGCGGCGAGCTGGTGATGCTCGAGATCTACGCCGCGAACCACGACGATACAGTCTTCCCCGGCCCCGGCCAGTTCGACATCACCCGCGAGGACAACCCGCATCTCTCCTTTGGCTTCGGGCTGCGGTACTGCATCGGAGCTCCGCTCGCCCGGCTGGAACTGGAGATCGCCTTCAGGCAGTTGGCCCTGCGCTTCCCGCAAATGCGCTTGACGGTGCCGGCTGCGGACCTGACGGTGCGGCCGGCCTCTTTCGCCGCCATGCCCACATCCCTTCCCGTCGCCTGGTAAGCCGACGTGAGAAGGTCGGCGACCGTAACGGTCCCCCACAAGTCAGGGTACGCCAGGGAGGAATCGCGTTTTTTGAACAGTTTACGAGCAGGAAAAAGGGAGAAGGGTGCGAGAGCCGCCGGTGCTGGCGAGGTGCTGATTTCGCCGCCGTACCGAGGCGTCGTGGCAGATCCGCGAGTCGAACCGAGGTCCCATGAACATGGCCGCGAAGAAAACCGATCCAGAGCATGTTCTTGCTCGTCTCGAGTCGATCCTCGAGGAAGTCTGGGAGCAGCGCTCGGCCGATGTTGCGATCCAGCGCGACGCATCGTTTCTGGAGCTCGGCGTCGACTCGCTCACGCTGGTCCTTCTACTCGACAAGGTGGCCGCGGAGTTCCGCATCGACTGGGAGAGGGAGACATCTCCAGGCGCCGCCAGCTCGCTGCGCTCGCTATCGGCCCTCGTGGTGCGACGAACGCACGACGCCGACTGAACAAGGGGGCACAAGTGCGCGTCCGGGGTGTATACCTCGCCGGCGTCGGCGTGTTCCTGCCAACGGCGCAAAGTATCGAATCGGCAGTGCGGCAGGGACTGGTCCCGGCTGGCACGGCGGCGGAGTACGACCTCTCGGGGGTCGCCGTCGCGGGGCGGATCTCGGCGCCGGAAATGGCCCTGGCCGCCGCCACGGAGGCGCTCAAGGCCAGCGAGACGAGCGCCGAGGACATCGGGCTGCTCCTGTACACGGGGGTCTGGCATCAGGGCCCCGACGGATGGGGTCCGCAGGCGTACCTGCAACGACACCTGCTTGGCGACGACCTGCTCGCGGTCGAGGTCAGGAACGGCTGCAACAGCACGTTCAGCGCGCTGGAACTGGCCGCCGCATATCTTCAGGCCTCTCCTGGGATCCCGGCGGCGCTTGTGACCGCGAGCGACAACTTCGGCACGCGGCTGATTGACCGGTGGAACCCCGGCGCCGGGGTGTCCTTTCTGGGCGACGGCGCCAGCGCCGTGGTGGTCAGCACCACCGCGGGATTCGCGGAGCTGAGATCCCTGTGCTCGGCCACGTTCTCGGAGATGGAGGAGGCACACCGATCCGGAGTGCCACTGTTCCCGCCCAACGCCACGGCCGGCAGCGCGCTGGACTACGGGGCGAGAAGCACCGACTTCCAGAGGAAGGCCGAAAGCGACGGGTCATGGGTGCGGCTGCTGCTGGGCCATCAGCGGCACAACCTCGAATGCACCGAGCGGGCGCTGGAGGAGGCCGGTGTAGCGGCCCGCGACATCAGGCACGTCCTTGTCCACAGCATGCCGCGCCAGGCGGCCACCTCCTACCTCAAGATCCTCGGTTTCTCCCTGGAACGGTCGACGTGGGACTTCAGCAGGACCGTCGGGCACCTCGGCGCGAGCGATCACGTGGCTGCGCTGCACCACCTGCTGTCGACGAACCGCCTCGGCGCCGGAGATCACGTGCTGCTGTGCGGCTTCTCCCCGGGAGTAACCTACAAGGCGGCTGTCCTCCGCATCCGCGACCTCGACCCGACACAACGGCGTAAGGCCCAGTGCAGTGGACTTTGAGCTCACTGCGCGCCAACGACGGCGGGGCGAGCGCATCCGCGACGCCGCTGGCGGCCTGCCCCACCCAGAGCCGGGAGCGGCCGCCGGAAGGGGTGTGTGGCAGGCCGCGGGGGAACTCGGGATCACGGGCCTGTGCCTGCCCGAGGAGCACGGGGGCGGCGGGCTCGGTGCGCTCGACACCGCTCTCGGCCTCGAGGCGTTCTGCGCGGGCGGCGCCGAGACCGGACTCGCCTTCGCGATCGCCGCGCACCTGCTGGCCTGCGGCACCGCTCTCGCGGCGCACRCCCACGAGCCGGTACGGTCCGACCTGCTGCGCGGTCTGAGCTCCGGCAAGATGATCGCCGCCAATGCGATGACCGAGGACGGCGCCGGGTCGGACGTGAGCCGGATCGCGACGACCGCGGTGTCCGACGGCGACCACTACGTGTTGAACGGGGCGAAGTCGTTCGTCAGCAACGGCCCGCTGGCGGATGTTCTCGTCACCTACGCGGTCACCTCGCCCGCTGCCGGTTATCTGGGCCTGTCGGCGTTCGCCGTCCCCGCAGACGCGCCCGGCCTCCGGATCGGCCCCACCCTCGCGAAGGCGGGCCTCGACGGATGTGCCGCCGCGCGAGTGGAGTTCACCGAATGCAGCGTTCCCCGCCGCTACCTGATGGGTGCGGAGGGCCACGGAAGCGCCATCTTCCAGGAGTCCATGTCCTGGGAACGGGCCTGCCTGCCCGCGATCTATCTGGGGGCGATGGAGGCCCAGCTACGCCGCTGCGTCGCGCACGCCAGGGAACGACGGCAGTTCGGCAGGCGCATCGGGGACTTCCAGGCGGTCTCCCACCGGCTGGCCACGATGAAACGGCGCCTGGAGAGCAGCCGCCTGTTGCTGTATCGGGCCTGCTGGGAGGTCGATCAGGACGGCCCGGACGCCGGCGAGGCAGCGGCGCTCGCCAAGGTGGCCGTCGCGGAGGCCGCGGTCGCCAACAGCGTCGACGCGGTCCGGCTGTTCGGCGCGCGGGGATACCTGACCGCCGATGGGATCGGTACCCAGCTGATGGACGTCGTGCCGCTCCACATCTTCTCGGGGACGACAGACATCCAGCAAGAGATCATCGCCAGGGGGATGGGCCTGTGAKCAAGCCCGTCAACCTCCACGAACTCATGGCCCGGACCGCGGCGCGGACCCCCGAAGCCCTGGCTGTGGCGGGCCCCTGCGGCGCGGTGACMTACGTGGAACTCGATGCCCGCGCTGACGCCCTGGCCAGCGTGCTGGCCGGCCATGGCGTGGGCCGGGGCGACCGCGTTCTCGTGTGGAGCCCGAAGTCGGCGGACGCGCTCGCCGCTATGCAGGCGGTCCTGCGGCTCGGTGCTGCCTATGTCCCGATAGACCCCCTCAGTCCCGTGGAGCGCGTCGCGACCATCGTCCGCGAGTGCGGGGCGCGAGCGCTGTGCGCCCCGGCCGATCTGCTCTCACGCGTTGCCGGCGAACTTCCCGACGACCTGGTCCGCATTGACACCGCTCCTCCGAAGGGCACGGACGCGGCACCGGAGAGTGCGCGGGCGCGCACGGCGGTCCGCGTCCGCGTCGGCCAGGACGAGCCCGCGTACATCCTTTTCACCTCGGGCTCGACGGGGACGCCGAAGGGTGTGTCYGTCAGCCACCGCAACGCCCTGGCGTTCGTGGAGTGGGCCGTCGAGGAACTGTCGGCCGGTCCCGGGGACAGGTTCGCCAACCATGCGTCATTCTCCTTCGACCTGTCAGTGCTGGACATCTACGCGGCGTTCGCGGTCGGCGCGACAGTCTGTCCGGTACCCAGCGAGTTCGCGTACGCGCCGCGGCGTCTCGTCGAATTCCTGCACCACGAGCGCATCACCGTCTGGTATTCCGTTCCTTCAGTGTTGATCCTCATGCGGTGCGACGGCGGCCTGCTCGACAGACCGGCACCCGAGTCGCTGCGCGCGCTGCTGTTCGCGGGCGAGCTTTTCCCCATTCACCACGTCCGGCGGTTCGCCGAGTGGACCGATGCCCGGCTGCTCAACCTCTACGGTCCGACCGAGACCAACGTGTGCACCTGCCACGAGGTCCGGCCCGAGGACCTTGAGCGTGATGTTCCGGTCCCGATCGGCACCGCCTGCGGYGGCGACCGGGTCTGGGCGAGCAAGCCCGACGGCCGGGTGGCCGGCCCCGGCGAGGAGGGCGAGCTCATGGTCAGCGGCCCGACCGTCTTCCTCGGGTACTGGGGTCAGCCGGCGCAGAACGGCCCCTACGCCACCGGAGACCGTGTCAAGGTCCGCCCCGACGGCTCCTTCGACTACCTGGGGCGTACCGACGGGCAGGTCAAGGTCCGTGGCTACCGCATTGAACTGAGCGAAGTAGCCGCGGCGTTGCACACGCATCCGGAGGTGACCGAGGCCGCGGTAGCCGCCGTGGGGGAGGGGCTCGACCGACGTCTGGCCGCCTTCGTGACACGGACCCCGGCAAGCGCCCTCGGGAACATCGCGCTCAGACGCCATCTGGCGCAGCGGCTTCCCCCGCAGATGATTCCCGACGACGTTCGTTTCGTCGAAGAGCTGCCTCGCAATGACCGGGGRAAGCTCGACCTCGCGGCCCTGGTCGCTCAATACAACGTGTGAGGAGACTCGGTGACAGCCACGCAGGAACGAGAAGAAATCGCATCGAAGCTGCTCGCGTTCATCCGGGAGAGCTTCCTGGCCGGAGACCCTCAGGGGGAGCTCGCCAGCGATACGCCGCTGCTCGAACTGGGCATCCTCAACTCGCTGAACACCGCGACTCTGATCGCCTACATCTACGACGAGTTCGAGGTGAGGATACCCCTGCGCGACGTTACCCCGGAGACGTTCAAGAATCTGGAGAACCTCACCTCTATCCTGCATGAGGGGCGGAGTTCTGCCCATGCGTGAACTGAAGTCCGACATGTTCCTCATCCATGCTCCGAGCGTCTTCGATTTTCGTGATCGCGACGACATCCTGTTCGCCTACCTGAGCGACAGTGACAGTGTCAACGTCACGTCCGTCTACGAGATGTACCCGATCGGCTGGTTCTCGATCAAACAGCACCTCGCCGACCACGGCGTGCAATGTGACATCGTCAATATCGCATCATTGATGCTGATGCATCCGGAGTTGGACGTAGAGGCGCTGATCGGGCGGATGGAAGCGCYGATCTTCGGTTTCGACCTGCACTGGATGACGCAGTGCTATGGCTCGATTGAGCTGGCGAAGATCGTCAAGYGGGTGCATCCTGAGGCGCTGACCGTCTTCGGTGRCATTTCGGCGACCTACTATGCTGAGGAACTCGTCCGCTACGAAGCGGTGGACGTCGTCGTCCGGGGCTACGACGCCCTCGAACCCGTTCGTCGCCTCACCGAGGAGGTGCTCACCGGGAACCGGGATTTCCGCACGGTCCCGAACCTGGTCTACACATCCGGTGGCGAGATCGAGTCCACGGGATTCGACCACAAGCCCGCGACGAACTACAACAACGTCGTCAACAGCTGGTCGTACTACCAGAAGACGCCGGTCACGCCGCTGTCCAGCAAGCTCATCATGACGCTTCCGAACACCGGATGCGCTCACGACTGCGGCTGGTGCGGGGGCTCCCGATTCGCCTACCGCAACATCATGGACGTCCGGAAGACGCTGGTCCAGAAGGACAACGATCTGATCGTCGAAGAGCTCAGGACGATGGGCGAGGCGGCCAGGCACACCTCCATCTATGCCTTGCAGTGCTACTCGGAAAACAAGTCGCGCATGCATCGCTATCTCGACGCCGTGCACGATTTCGGTTATCGGAGCGTCTACTTCGAGCAGTTCAACCTGACGCCGGACGACACGCTGAAGAAGATGGGTGAGTCCACCGACGCCTACATTCTGCTCTCACCCGAGTCCCACGACCCCAGGATCAGCAGGGCGGCCGGTCGCGGCACGTTCACCATGGAGGAGATGGAGCGGTGGATCCCGCGCGCCCTGGACGCCGGCGTCAAGGGCGTCATGGTGTGGTTCTTCATCGGCATGCCGTACCAGGACCGCCAGTCGGTGATGGACACGGTCGCGTACTCCGAGCGCCTCATACAAAAATTCGGCGGGTGGCCCGCGCTGCCGCTGATCTGCCCGATGGTGCCCTTCCTCGACCCTGGGTGCCGATTCTTCGAGGAGCCAGAGCGGCACGGTTACCGGATATTCCACCGCACGTTGGAGGAGCACCGGCAGGCCATGATCGAACCGCTGTGGTACCGCCGCCTGAACTATGAGACGCAGTGGCTCAGCCGGCGCGAGCTGCAGGACGTCTCCTACGAGGCGATCGCCCGGCTGGTCAGCATCAAGGGCGAGTACGGCGTCCTGCGCGGCGAGTTCTGCGAGGCCGTGCTGGAGACGATAGACCAGACCCGGCGGCTGCTCCAGGAAATGGAACGCGCGCTGACTCTGGACGGCGGGCTGCCGGCCTCCCTGCGCGACGAGGTACGAGCATACAACCGCAAGATCCTCGCCTATTCGAGCGATCAGATCCTGCCCATGCCGCGTCCCTTCGGAGGGCGCTGGTTCGATGATGTCACCGTGCCCGCCGAGCTGATTAGCGAGGTTTCGGACCAGAGTTCCCGGCCCAGTCGTTCGCCCATATGAACACGCCCCGGCGCCTTCCCGTGATTGGACGACACGACCGCCGGTGGCCCGCACGACCCGCCGGAGGGTAACTCCACTCCTGAGTCCGAGACTTCCGAGGTGAGTTGTGCATACCGAGACGGCAGCAACCCAACGCGCACGTGTTTCCCAGACCTCGAACGCGACCTCGAACGCGGTTCCGCCGGAGATCGAGCGGGTGAACCGTATGGTCACCCCGCTTCTCCATCGGGCGGTCACCGCGTTCGACGAACGGCTCCGGCCCATGATCGCCCACCATTTCGGGTGGCCGCAGATCGATCTGCCGCCGACGACCAGCAGCGGCAAGATGGTGCGCGCCACGCTCACCGTCCTGGCCGGCGAGTGTTTCACGGACGACCCCGAAACCATCTCCCGCGTCACGATCGCAGGGGCTGCCGTGGAGATGGTCCACAATTTCTCTCTCATCCACGACGACATCATGGACGGTGACGCCGAACGCCGCGGCCGCCCGGCTGTCTGGTGCGAGTACGGCGTACCGGCCGCCATCCTGGCGGGTGATCTGTTGCTGGCCCAGGCCCCGTTTATGCTAACCGGGTCGTCGAGCTACGAACCGCGGGCGACGCGGCTGCTGGCCGACGCCATCGTCCGGCTCGCCGCCGGGCAGATGGCCGACCTCTTGCTGGAGGGCAGGGCCGAGACCAGCCTGGACGAGGCGCTCGCGGTCGCCGAGGACAAGACCGCTGCGCTGCTGTCCTGCGCCTGCGAGCTGGGGGCCCTGCTGGCCGGCGCCTCGTGGGAGGCGACGCAGAGGTTCAACCGGTTCGGGCTTCATCTTGGCCTGGCGTTCCAGATAGCCGACGATGTCCTGGGCATCTGGGGTGATCCAGCGCGCACCGGCAAGCCCGTCGGCTCCGACCTTCGCAGCAGGAAGGGCAGCTTCCCCGTGACGGCCGCCCTGGCTTCCGGTACTCCCGAGGCGGCCGAGCTCTCGCGCTTCTACGCAGACCGGGGACCGGTGAGCGAGGACGACGCCCGGCACGCCGCCGACCTGGTCACTCGGGCCGGCGGCCGGGCGCGTGCGGTGCGGGAGATCGAGCGGTTCGGGATGCTGGCGCGCCAGGAACTGGACGCCGTCCGGGAGTTGCCCCTGGAACGCGTGGCCCCTCTGTTCTCCTTCACCGACTACGTCTTCAGCCGGAACCACTGATGAGCGAGATCGCCCGGCCGTCCGCCCACCCACGCGACGACCGGCTCACCCTGTCCGGCTYGTCAGCCCTGGTGACCGGAGGGACCAGTGGGATCGGCCGGGCGACCGCGATTGCGCTCGCCAGGCGAGGGGCGGACGTCGTGGTCGCCGGGCGGGATGAGCAGCGTGGAAAGCAGGTCGTCGCAGAAATCGTCGACGCGGGGGGCGCGGCGGACTTTATCGCCGCCGAGCTGCGCGGCGAGTTCTCCGCGAGGAGACTCGCGCGCGCTGCGGTGGCCCGGTTCGGCCGGATAGACGTGTTGGTCAACAATGCTGGAATCTTTCCGTTCGGCCCGACGGAGCAGACGACGGAGGCGGACTTCGACGCGACGTTCGACCTCAACGTCAGGGTTCCGTATTTCCTCGTCGCGGAGCTCGCACCCACGATGGCCCGGCGCGGCCACGGCGCGATCGTCAACGTCACCACGGCGGCGGCCGCGTACGGTGCCGCCAGCCTCGGCCTCTACGGCGCCAGCAAGGCGGCGCTGGTTCTGCTGACGAAGGCATGGGCCGCCGAGTACGGACCGCATGGTGTGCGGGTCAACGCGGTCAGCCCCGGCCCGACCCGCACCGAGGGGACCGCCCCCAGGGGCGCCGCCCTCGACCAGGCGGCGGCGGCCGGGCCTGCCCGGCGACCGGGGACGGCGGCGGAGGTCGCCGAGGCGATCGTTTTTCTCGCCTCCGAGCCGTCCAGTTTCGTGCACGGCGCGATACTGGCGGTCGACGGCGGCCGCGCCGCCGTCTGAACCCCGCGTCTTCGGAGGTCTCAGGCCCGGCGGCGGAGGTCGGTCTCGAGCCCGGCGGAGTCGGTCTCAGCTTGATTTTTAACCTTTTCGCTGCTGGTGGGCGGTCACGGTCAGGTCCCGTCTGACGGTCTTCCCGACGTCGTGGTGGGGTGCGGGTCTGCGGTTGCGGGAGCCGGGAGGGCGGCCGGGCCCTGCTTTGGTGGGTTTCGGTG
>NZ_MRUJ01000171.1:0-16333 GCF_002099325.1 Frankia sp. KB5
CGAGCATCTTTTCCACGGCGATCCGGACCTCCAGACGGGCGAGCGGTGCCCCCAGGCAGAAGTGGATCCCGTGCCCGAAGCTCAGATGCGCGTTGGGCGTGCGGCGGATGTCGAAGCGATCCGGCTCGGAGAACTGCCGCTCATCTCGGTTGGCCGAGGCCAGCCACGCGAGGACGATCTTTCCTGCCGGTATCGTGTGTTCGCCGATCTGGACGTCCGCCGTCGTCCTGCGCATGCTCGGAGCCAGCGGTGCGCGGAAGCGCAGCACCTCCTCCAGAGCGCCGGGCAGCCCACCGGTGTCCGCGCGCAGTGCCGCGGCGGCCTCCGGGTATTCATCCAGGCACAGGACGACATTGCTCAGCAGCGCCGTGGTCGTGATGTGGCCGGCGAGCAGCAGCAGCCCCACGAATCCAATGATCTCCTCGTCGTCCAGCCGCTGACCGTCCACCTCCGCCGCAACGAGCCTGCTGGCCAGGTCGTCGCTCGGCCGGGCGCGCCGATGGCGTATGTACTCCAGGCAGTAGGCGTTCATCTCACGCATGACGATCGCCATGGACTTCGTACGGTCTTCGTTGGGTATGAAACTGGTCTGGCTCTCCGGTGCGACCAGGGAGTCAGCCCACCGCCCGAACATCGGGCGATCGTCGCGTGGGATGCCCAGAAGTTCGGCGATCACGGTCACCGGCAGGAGGTATGCCAGATCCGAGATCAGCTCGATCTGCTCCGCGCCGGCCATCGCGTCCAGCAGCTCATCAGTGATGATTTCGACGCGGGGCGCGAGTCGGGCGACCACGCCCGGGGTGAAAGCCTTACTCACCAGGGTCCGCAGCTTGCGGTGCTGGGGCGGGTCCTTCCGGAGAAGGTTGCCCTTGAGGAAACGGTCGACATCTTCCTGCGAAGGCATGAACGAACTGAAGTCGGAGGAGAAGGTGCCCGGTTCGGCTAGAATCCGCTCCACGTCCCGGTGACGGAAGACGTGCCATACGCCGGCTTCCTCGTCGTGGCTGACAGGTTCGCTCTCCCGCATCCGTCGGAACCAGGCAAGCACCGTCGCGGCATCGGCGGCCTGGTCGGCCAGCCCGGCCCCTCGCTCGGCAGCCGTCATCTCGGTCGTCCCTTTCCGACTCATCGGGCGGACGTCCGCACCGCGCTGATCCCGACCGTGGCATAGCCCATCGTGAAGCTGCCCCCCATTTCATCGATGGTGGCCCCGATGCCGGCCTGCACCTCCTCGACCATGGCCAGCGGATACTGGCCGTGGTCGCCGTGGGTGGGCAGTTGGTCCAACCACTCGTCCCGGGTGTAGCACTTCTCCCAGTCGAACCGCCACGCTGTCGGATCTCCGAAGGCATCGGCCTTCCGCATCCCGTCGGCCGCCTTCGCGCACAGAATCGCGTATCCGTCCAGGGCATTGGTCGTCCACTGGCGCGCGACGAGAGAATCGGGGAGCACCCGCCGGTAGACCTCGCCGAAGGCCCGCAACACGTCGGGCGGCGGAACCTCCGCGTTCCAGAACACCGCGAGCCGCCCACCGGGCCGCAACGCCTGCGACGCTTTCACCGCGCCGGCGACCGCGTCCAGCCAGTGCCAGGTCTGCCCGGAGACGACGGCGTCGAAGGTACGGCCGGACGGGTCCCACCCCTCGAACATCGATTCCTCGACGTCGAGCCCGCGCCGCCGGGCAAACTCGGCCATCCGGGCATCCGGTTCCACTCCGAGCACCGTGCAGCCGGCCGCCTGGAACTGCCGGGCCGCGATGCCGGTGCCGCAGCCGGCGTCAACGACGTCGAGCCCGGCGCGGGCCTCGACGATCAGATTCACCAGGTCCTCGGGATAGCTGGGCCGGGTCCGGTCGTAGCGTTCGGGATCCGCGCCGAAACCCTCCGCCACCTGACGGTGCCGGGGAAGCTCGTTTTCGGACAGAATCTCTCGCGGGTGAGRCATGGTGCGTGCACCACCTAACCTTGAATGGATGACAATGTCGAACGACCCGGGCGAGGGCAAGCTCCGAAAAATCGGGGTTGACTGGATCGTCCGGTGCGCGCCCAGAGCTCGCCCGGGTGGCGGAAAGGTCGCGGGACCGACCGCCCGAGTTGCCGGCGGTGCCGACCGGGTGGGTGCTCAGGAGTTATAGCACCCGCATCGGCGGGCAAACACCCCCACTAATCCACCCTCATTAGTCGGGGATTGCTGGTATATGAGCGGAGCTGTCACCCTGATTTCAGTTCATGAGGATGCGCAAGCTTCCCTCCCGAAGTCGGCAGGCCCTCTCGCGCGGCTCCGTTCGCGTGAACCGCACCGTGCGGGTGGGCRCGTCCGCAAAATACCGGCCGCGCGCGGACCCCCGCCAGATCGGAAACCGACAATGGAACGTGTCCATGATTTTCCGAGTTCCGCGGACACCGCGGGCGAACTGAATTCGCAGCTGGACGAACTGCGTCGGCAGGGATCGTTCCCCCGGGTGCTGCTCGCGGACGGGCAGCAGGCCTGGCTGGTGACCCGGTACGAGGACGTCCGGACGGTTCTGAGCGACGGGAGGTTCACCCGGGATGTCATGGGCGTGCGCGCCCGRCAGTCCGGCGTGGATCTGGGCGGCACGCGGACGGTGAACATGGACGGCCGCCCCCACAACGAGCTGCGCGCGTTTGTGTCCCAGGTGTTCGCCGCCCGCCGGATCGAGGTCATGACGTCGCGCGTCCAGGCGTGGACCGACGACCTGCTCGACGCCATGGAAGAGGCGGGCCCACCGGCGGATCTCGTCGCTCACCTGGCCGTTCCCCTGCCCGCCATCGCCATCTGTGAGCTGCTCGGCTTCCCGATCGAGGACCGCGAAGCGTTGAGCGACTGGTGCGACCGCATCACGGCGGTCGGTGCCGGCGCTCCCGACCAGGAGGCGTGGCTGGAACTGACCGCCTACGTCGGGCGCCTGGTGCCGGCCAAGCGGGCAGCGCTGGGCGAGGGGCTCGCACCGGACGCGGACATCCTGACCAGGCTGGTCTATGCCCACGACAACGAGGACGCGCTCTCGATGGAGGAGCTGCTGTCGCTCACCGTCGTCGTTCTCGCCGGCGGCCTGGAGACGACCCAGACCGCGATCAGCGCCGGGATGCTGCGGCTGTTCCGCAGCCCGGACCAGCTGGAGAAGCTGCGCGCCGATCCAGACCTCGTCACCAGCGCCGTCGAGGAACTGCTGCGCTACCAGCCGGTAATCGATGTGAACCGGCTGCAGATAGCCACCGAGGCCGTGTGGCTGGGAGATCAGCAGATCGGCGCGGGAGACCTGGTCCAGATATCAATCAACGCGGCCAACCGCGACGCGACGGCCTTTCTCGACAGCGAACAACTCGACGTTACCCGCGGGCCGAACCCGCATCTCGCGTTCGGCTACGGGGCGCACCACTGTCTGGGAGCGGCCCTGGCACGGCTCCAGCTCAAGACGGCTTTCTCGACGCTCCTGCTGCGGTTCCCGAACCTGCGGCCCGCCGCGCCACCGGAGAGTCTCAGCTGGCGGGGCGGGCACGTCACGCTTCGCCTCGAAGAACTGCCGGTCGCTTGGTAGGACACCGTCTCCATCGGCGAACCGGGAGCATACAGATGCTTATTTGCAGATACGCCGAGCAGGGCCAGCGCGGATACGGGCGGATCGAGCACGACGAGAACGGTGATCTCGTCATTCCCGTGCGGTACGACGGGCCTGCCGGGTGCTGGGTCGACCGCGTCGGCCGGGCATGTCCGCTGGACGAGGTCACGCTTCTGCCGCCCGCCGAGCCGAGCAAGATCGTCTGCGTCGCGCTCAACTATGCGCCGGACGGGACAACCGGCAACCACCGGCGCCCGGCGGACCCGGCCTCGTGCGCCATCGTGCTGAAGCCACCGTCGACGCTGGTCGGCCATGGTGATCCRGTCAGTCACCCGGGAGCTGTCTGGGAGCTGAGGCACGAGGCCGAGCTGGCAGTGGTGATCGGGATGGCCTGCAAGGGCGTCCCGCCGGAGCACGCGGCCCGGGTCGTGGCCGGATACACCTGCGCGAACGACCTGACCGCGTACGCACGCCGGGCACCCCAGGAGCAGACCGGGCACCCGCCCGTGTGGGCGAAGCACTTCGACAGCTTCACCCCGCTGGGACCGTGGCTGGCCACCGACCTGGACCCCACGGATCTGCGGATCACCTGCCGGGTGAACGGCGAGCCCAGGCAGGACGGCGGCACCCGTGGCCTGATCCTGCCCGTCGACGAGGTCGTGGCGGTGGCCAGCCGGCACATGTCGCTGCTCACCGGTGACGTCATCCTCACCGGGACCCCTGCGGGCTCGGGCCCACTGTCGGTGGGCGATCAGGTCGACGTGTCGATAGCGGGGATCGGCACCCTGCGCAACACCGTTCACGCGACTCCCGCCCTGGAGTGGGCGCCCGACGTGACCACGAACGGCGCGACGTTCGGCGGCGTTACGGACCGTCCGTTCGGAAGGAGCACCTGACGTGCGCGGGCGCCCACTCGGCAGAAAGCTCATCGCCCATGTGCGAACGTGGCGGCCCTATACCCTCTGGTACGTCGGCCTCGTCGGCCTGGCCGGGCATGCCGTCGCCACCGACGGGCGCGCCGTCGCCGAGCTCGCGGCGGCCTGGGCGGTGCCCACCCTGATCTGGGTCGCGGCGCACTACCTCGGCGACTATTTCGACGCCGACCTCGACGCGCTCAGCAAACCGCAGCGTCCCATCCCCTCGGGGCTGATCCGCCCCCGGACGGCGGTCTGGTGCGGAACGGTCCTCGCGACGGTCGCCGCCGTCATCGCGGCCGTCGTCAACTACCGGGCCCTTGTCGTGATCGTCGCCGGAGTCGGCGGGGCGATGGCCTACAACGGCTTCTTCAAGGCCAGAGGGCTGCTGGGCAATCTCGTCCGCGGATCGCTGACCGGCGGAGCCCTCATCTTCGGTGCGATGACGGCCTCGGCATACCCGCCGGTCAAGGTGCTCGTGTTCGTGCCGGTCTTCTGGGCGCACGACGCCGCGTCCAACCTGGTCGGGACGCTGCGCGACATCTCCGGTGACCGTGCTGGCGGATACGCCACCTTCGCGGTCCGGCACGGGCTCCGGACGGCCATCCGCGCGGCGACGGGGTTGTACGTGTTCGCCATTTCTGTGGCCATGGTGGGACTGYTCACCCTGCCAGGCGGCCAGGTGGGCGGCCTCGTGCTGCTGGTGATCGCGGCGTGCCTCGGGGGCGCCGCCTTCAGCATGCTGTACTCGTCCGGGCCCCAGCCCGCCGCACACATCGCCCTGCGTTCGCACAGCGTCCTRGTCGTCGAGCGGATGGTGCTAGCTGCGGCGCTCCTGGTGCCGAGCCTCGGATGGCCCGTCGTGCTCGCGATCCTCGCCCCGATGCTCGCCGCCACGCTCAGCACCCAGCAGGCCATGCGTTCCCGGTACGAATTCCCGCACGGAAGTCCCCGCGTACTCCGTTGAGAGCGCGGCGACGGCACGCGCGCCTTTTCCCTGAGGAGGACGGTTCGCTGTGTGCTCAGATGTCGACAGTCGGGTCGAAGCATCGATCGCCCGCTCCGCGGAAGCGCTGTTCGCGACGCAGCGCCCGGGTGGGTCCTGGCCGAACCGCCGCCCCACCGCGGTCCTGGGGACCGCCGGTGCGATCGTCGCCCTGCACCTCGCCGACCCCGAGCGTTCGCGGGACCTGATCGAGCGGGGAACCGCGTGGCTGGTGTCCGTCCAGAACGCCGACGGCGGCTGGGGCGGAGTGCCCGGCGCCGCGTCACAGCTGGTGCCCACCGTGGTGGCGGCATCCGCGCTGAGGTTGGTGGCACCGGGGCAGACACAGGAGTCCTCGCGGCGTGCGCTGGACCTGCTCGAGGCGCTCGGTGGCGTGGCGGCGCTGGCCGATCCCGGGATGGTCCACATGGCCACGACGTTCCTCGTCTTGGCAGGGCTGCGGGACATGCGCGACTCCCGGCGCATCCCGCTGGAGCTGCTCCTGCTGCCCCGGCGGGTCTGGCGACCCCGGCTCTCCTTCCGGGCCGCGCCCTTCGTGGCCATGGYCTTCATCCAGGCCCACCACAGCACGTCGAAAGGGGCTGGACGACTACTGCACCGGCTGGCCCGGCCGACCGCGCTCCGCCTGCTCCAGGAGATGGAACGAGGGGAGAACGACCGCGGCGGCTATGGCGGGGACAACTGGCTCACCGCGGTGGTGTGCATCGGCCTGTGCCTTGGCAGCGCCCCCGAACGCATGATCTCCGAGACCGTCGACTACCTGCGGGCGAACGCGCAACCCGACGGCTCCTGGCACATCATGCAGGGGCTCGACCTGATCGGCGGGTCCTACGTCGCCCGCGGCCTGGCGGACGCCGGCTATGCCGACGATCCGCGGCTGGTCCGGGCGCGGCAGTGGCTGCGCGGGTGCCAGCAGGACCAGGGGTTCTCGATCTACGGTGCGCCGCCCGGTGGGTGGGGTTGGGAAGGCCCCCGCGGGTGGCCGAACTTCCTGGACAGTGCCAACGTGCTGGCCGCGCTCGCGGCCGCCGGCGACGCGGAGCCCGGGGAGCACCTGCGGCGCGGCCTGGACTGGCTGATGTCGCGGCAGGACGGCAGAGGTTCGTGGGGAACCTTCGTCCCGGACACCACCCTCGCGAACGACGGCCCCTGCCCCTATACGACGGCCCAGTGCGTCGAAACCCTGCTCGACGGCGGCCTGTCCCGCACCGACCCCGAAATCGTCAAAGCCCTGGACTGGCTGCTCGCCTGCCAACGGCCGGACGGCACCTTCGAGGGCCTGTGGTACCGGGGCCTCACCGCAGCGACCGCGATGGCACTCGTGGCCTTCGCGCGCGGCGGGGTGGGTGACAGSCCGGCCGCACGGCGGGCCCGCAACGCCCTCCTCGATGCCCAGCTGGCCGACGGCTCATGGGGGCCGGGCGAGACCGGCACGCTCGGCGATGATCCGTCGCAGGGCACCATCGAGGAGACCGCCTGGGCACTGCGCGGCCTGCTCGCCGTCGGTCTGCCCGCGCAGGACGACCGGCTCCGGCGGGCAGCGGAGTGGATCATGTCCGCGCAGCGGGACGACGGCCTCTGGGAGCCGAGCCCGGTATGCCTGCACATCCGGCGACTCGCCTACTACGTGGACGGCCTGATCGGGAACGGCCTGGCGCTCAGGGCGTTGGGCGCCTACCGGACCGCGCTCACCGCCACCCGAGTGGCGCAGCGGGAGGCGTTGTGACGACCGAGCACAGTGCGGGCCAGCGGGTGGACACCGACGTGGTGGTCTGTGGTTCCGGGGTCGCCGGGCTGGCGGCGGCCTGCGCCCTCGGCCGCCTGGGCCTGGAAGTGACCGTGTTGGACAAGCAGCGGACCCAGCCTTCGGTCTGGAGGGGGGAGATCCTCCAACCCGGTTCCCTGAGCCACCTGCACGCATGGGACGCGCTCGGCCGTCTGGAGGCCAGACAAGCGGTTCGACTGAGCCGACTCGTCGCCCGTACGTCCGCCGGGGACGAGTTGATGGCCCTGGACTTCACGGCGCTCGGCGGCGAACGGCCCTGGATGCTCTCCCACGACTACTCGACGATCCTGCAGTGCATGGCCGAGTCGCTCGGCCCGACGGTCCGCCTGCGCCGCGGAGCCCTGGTCAAGAATCTCAGCAGGGACGCGGCTGGCCGGGTCTGCGGGGTGCGCGCCGCGACGAACGGCACGGTACTCGACGTCCGGGCCGGACTCGTCGTCGCGGCCGACGGCATGTCCTCACGCCTGCGCGGTCATGCAGGGATCAGAGTCGAACCCGACGCCTACGACCACCGGCTGCTGTCCTTCGAACTGCCCGGCACCCCGCCGGTCGATGACGAGGTGTCCGCCCACGTCACGGACCGCGGCCTGATCATGATCTACCCGCTGCCGGACGCGCGGATCCGGGTCTACGTCCAGGTGGGGACGTACGAGCTGCGCGGGGCAAGCCCGGCCGAGTTGCGGCGATGGTGCGCGAGGCTCGTCGGCCAGGTGCCCGCACTGGCGCCGGTCGCCAGGCTCCTCGAAGAGAATCTGCACCGCCGCCAGTTGCTCCCGGTCCACCGCTTCCGCGCCCCGTCGCTCGTCCGGCCCGGCATCGTCCTGCTCGGGGAGGCAGCCCACGTCGTTCATCCCTTGGCGGCCCAGGGGATGAACACCTCGATCGGCGACGCCGAGGCCCTCGCGGCCCGACTCGCGGCCGTCGACCTCGCCGACGGCGCCAGCGTCGATGGTGCGCTGCGCGGCTACGAGAACGACCGGATGAGCAAGATCCAGGCCGTGCACACCATGAGCCACAACGCGGCGCGCATGATGACCAGCACGTCACGCGGGGGCCGAGCGCTGAGCCGGCGGCTCATGCGAGGCACCGCCAGGAGCAGGCGCCTGAACCAGCTGACGACGTACAACATGTCGGGCCTCGGCATGCGCCCGCTCGGCAGACTCGACCGGCTCGTCCAGTTCGGAGTTCTGCCCGACCTGCGAGCGCGGTCGTTCCTCGCGCCGCGAGCTCCCGAGCCCGCTCCCGTCCCCGGGCCCGCCTCCGCTCCTACTCCCGCTCCCGGGCCCCGGAGCGGAACGCAGCTAGGCCGAGACAAGCGATAGAAGGGTTCAAAATGTCAGACACCCTCGCGACGGCTTTCGATGTCCGGCCGCTCACCAGTGCGCTGGGAGCCGAGATCCACGGCGTGCGGCTCGAGGCGATCACCGACGCCGAGTTCGCCGAGCTGCGACAACTGCTGCTGAAGTATCTGGTGATTTTTATCCCGGGGCAGGAGGGCTGGTCGGCGGAGTCGCGCGTCGCCTTCGGTCGCAGGTTCGGCGAGCTGGAGGAGCACGCCTACCTGCCCCACCTGGACGGGTATCCGAACATCCAGATCATCGACTCGGAACGAGACGGAAAGATTCCGATCTGGCACACCGACATGACCTACGCCCCGAACCCACCCATCGGAAGCATCCTGCAGATTGTCGACGGACCGCCGCGGGGTGGCGACACAATGTGGTCCAACCAGTATCTTGCGTACGAGAGGCTGTCCGCGCCGCTGCGTGACCTGCTCGACGGCCTCACCGCCATTCACGCCATCCATATTCCGGGGCTGGACAGCATGGCCGAGCATCCCGTCGTGCGCGTCCACCCGGAGACGGGCCGCCGGACGCTGTTCGTCAACCGGGCCCATACCTCGCACATCGCACAGCTGAGCCGGAACGAGAGTGACGCGCTCCTGCAGTACCTCTATGGTTTCTCCACATCTCCGGAGTTCATCTGCCGCTACCAGTGGAAGCCGGGCGACGTGGCGATCTGGGACAACAGGGCCACGCAGCACTACGCCGTCGACGACTATTCCGAACGTCGTTGGGGGCTGCGCGTCGTCGTGCTCGGCGACACCCCCTCCGGGAACAAGTCCCGGTGGGATCACTACCGACCCGTGTCCGGCCAGCGTTACGTACCGGACTGGGTGAACGCGAAGGAAGCGTACTGATGGATTCGGTTGGCAACGCTGGTCGTCGCGGCGGCCGTCAGCAAACTGAGGAAGAATCGAGCAGCACGAGCGCCGACTCCACGACACACGTCCTGGACGTACCGGGGGCATGTCTGTACTACGAGATCCGCGGCGCGGGCCCGTTGCTCCTGATGATTGGCTCGCCCATGGGCAGCAGAGGGTTCACGGCGCTCGCGTCGCGGCTCGCCACGGACTTCACCGTCGTCACCTACGACCCTCGTGGCATCCTGCGCARCACCATAAGCGATCCGAGCCAGGAGGCGACCCCCGAGCTGGTCGCGGATGATGTATGGCGGCTGGTGACGGCACTGGACGCCGGTCCGGCGCATGTGTTCGGCAACAGCGGTGGAGCCGCTACCGGCCTCGCTCTGATCACCCGGTATCCGGCGGCCGTGCGCACCCTGGTGGCCCATGAACCGCCGGTGACCGAACTGCTGCCCGACAGGCAGCAGGTGCGCGCCACAATTGACGATCTCTGCCTGGACTACGCCGCCGGCCGCAGGGACGTGGCGCTGCGGAAATACACGGCTCTGACCGGCGTCGGCTTCGCCCCGCCGCCCCCCACCGGGCAGGTGCCGACCCCGGAGTCGTACACGCAGCCGCAGGACGCGCGGGCCATCCTCGACCGCTTTTTCGGATACATCCTTCAGCCCACCACGCGGTACCGTCCCGATCTCGGCGCACTCCGGACGACATCCATCCCGTTCGTCGTGGGAGGTGGGACGGCGTCCCGGGGGCAGCTCTACCACCGGACCGCGGTCGCGCTGGCCGACCTGCTCGACATCCCGCTGCGCGCCTTTCCCGCGGGACACACCGGCTTCCATGAACAACCGGAGCCGTTTGCCGACCTGCTCCGCGAAACGTTCGGAAGAATGCTTATCGGGCCGCGCTCCCAATAGCCGACAGGCACTCGGTGCGCGATCTTCGCTGACGCTCCGGCCGGCGCCGTCCGCTTCGTCGGCCACGGCCAGCCGGCCACCCGACCGCACCGCTGGAAGTCTTGAGCGGCGCCGCGCGGCGGCTTCCGGCGGCCCGCCGGCTATCCCCTGAATACGACTGGTGGGGCGAACCTCGCCGGCCGCGGCATGCCGCGCGGGTCTGTTGCCGGTGTGCCTGACGACCGCGCCCCGGGTTACCCACGGCAAAAGAAAGAGAACACATGAGTGAACGGGCCGCGCACATCCTCGATGAGGTGCGCAAGTATCACCGGGATACCAAGGGCGCCGGGGGCTTCGTTCCCGGCGTCACGGAGATCTGGCCGTCCGGCGCCGTGCTCGACGAGCACGACAGGGCAGCTGTGGTCGAAGCGGCGTTGAACCTGCGGATCGCGGCGGGCAGGGCAGCCCGGAAGTTCGAACTTGCCTTCGCCCACCGAATGGAGCGGCGCAAGGCCCACCTGACGAACTCCGGTTCCTCCGCGAATCTCCTCGCGCTCACCGCGCTCATGTCTCCGCAGCTCGAGGACCGCAGGCTTCTGCCGGGTGACGAGGTGATCACAGTGGCGGCGGGCTTCCCCACGACCGTCACCCCTATCCTGCAGAACGGCCTGATCCCGGTCTTCGTGGACATCGATCTGCACACGTACAACACCACCGCGGAGCGCATCGAGAAGGYCATCGGACCCCGTACCAGGGCGATCATGATCGCGCACGCCCTCGGTAACCCCTTCGAGGTCGCGGAGGTGGCACGACTCGCCACCGAACGCGACCTGCTGCTGATCGAAGACACCTGCGACGCGGTCGGCACCACCTACCAGGGCCAGCTCGTCGGGACCTTCGGTGACCTCGCCACCGTCAGCTTCTACCCAGCTCATCACCTCACCATGGGCGAGGGCGGCTGTGTACTCACGTCGAACCTGGCCCTGGCCCGGATCGTGGAGTCTCTGCGGGACTGGGGCAGGGACTGCTGGTGCGAGCCGGGCGAGAGCAACACCTGCCGCAAGCGGTTCGACTACCAGATGGGGACGCTGCCGGCCGGCTACGACCACAAGTACATCTTCTCCCACGTGGGCTACAACCTGAAGACGACCGATCTCCAGGCAGCGCTCGGCCTGTCTCAGCTGGACAAGCTGGACGAGTTCTGCGCGGCGCGGCGGCGCAACTGGCGGCGGCTGCGCCGGGGCCTCTCCGACGTGCCGTGGCTACTGCTGCCGGAACCCACTCCGGGCAGCGATCCGAGCTGGTTCGGCTTCGTCATCACCGTCGACCCCGAGGCACCCTTCCAGCGCACGGAGCTGRTGGCCTTTCTGGAAAATCGCAAGATCGGTACGCGCAGGCTGTTCGCCGGGAACCTGACGCGCCAACCCGCCTTCATCGACCGGGAGTTCCGGGTCTCCGGCGAGCTTTCCAACAGCGACATCGTCACCGATCAGACCTTCTGGGTCGGCGTCTACCCCGGTCTCACCGACGAGATGATCGACTACATCGTGGCCTCCGTCACCGAGTTCGTGAGGAACCACCGATGACCGCGAGGGGGGGCACCAAGGCGCGGGCGGCGCTCCGTGCCCGGCAGGACCCGGCGCTRCCCGAACGTGTCGCCCAGTCCGCGGCCGCGTTGGCCGGCGAGCCCGCGGACGAGATCCACGACTGGCTTCGGCAGCGCCGCAAAGAAGGATCGTTCGCGGTGAAACGTATCCCCTTCGAGGCGCTCGAGGACTGGTCGTTCGTTCCGGAGACCGGGAACCTCGTGCACCGCAGCGGTCGGTTCTTCACCGTGGAGGGACTGCACGTCAGCATCGGTGAGCAACCCGGTCGACGGGAGTGGCAACAGCCCGTCATCGTCCAGCCGGAGGTTGGGATCCTGGGCATCCTCGCCCAGGAGTTCGACGGGGTCATGCACTTTCTGATGCAGGCCAAGATGGAACCAGGAAATCCCGGGCTCCTGCAGCTCTCGCCGACCGTGCAGGCCACGTACAGCAACTACACCAAGGTCCACAAGGGCGCCTCCGTGCGCTATCTGGAGTACTTCACCGACCTGTCCCGGGGCCGTGTGCTGGTGGACGTGCTGCAGTCCGAGCACGGCGCCTGGTACCACCGCAAGCGCAATCGCAACATGATCGTCGAGGTTGCGGGACCGGTAGCCGAGCATGAGGACTTCCGCTGGCTCACGCTGGGCCAGATCCATGAGCTCCTGCGCCACGACAACACGGTCAACCTGGACACGCGCTCGGTCCTGGCCGGCCTGTACGTGCCCAGCACGCCCTACGCACTGCACTCGGACACGGAGCTGCTGTCCTGRCTGGCCGCACAACGGTCGGTGACCCCGATCCGCAGCGAACGCGTCCCACTCTCGGAGGTGTCGGGCTGGACACGCGGCAGATTCTCGATCGACCACGAGGACGACCGCTACTTCCGTACCGTGGCCGTGTCGGTGTGGGCGAGCAACCGCGAGGTCGACCACTGGACCCAACCGCTGATCGAACCACACGGGCAAGGTGTGGTCGCATTTCTCACCCGCACGTTCGAGGGTGTGCCGCACGTGCTGGTCCAGGCCAGGGCGGAAGGCGGCTTCATCGACGTGGAGCTGGGCCCCACCGTTCAGTGCCAGCCCGAAAGTCACGCACATCTGACCGCTGCGGACCAGCCGCCTTTCCTTCACCTGGTCACCACGGCGCCATCCGCCCGGATCCGCTACTCCGCATTGCATTCCGAGGAGGGCGGCCGCTTCCTGCATTCGGTAAGCCGCTACCTCATCCTGGAAGCCGATGAGTGCGACGCCCCGCTCGACCCGCCGCCCGGATTTCGCTGGATCTCGCGAGACCAGCTCGCCGCGCTCACCCGGTACAGCCACTACGTCAGCGTCCAGGCGCGGACGCTGCTGTTGTGCATGAACACGTTGGACAGTACATGATTTGAGGCGCAGCCACCCGGCCCGGCCAGGCGCGTGCCCATATCCTCGACGCGGCCCGCGCTGCCACCCCGAACGGTTGGTCCGCCGGCCCCGGACCCCACCGAAGCCGTCCCGGCCAGCCTGGCTCAACCGGTACGCCTGGGACCGCGGGGCATTGGTCGACAATCCCGAGGATCACGAAGCCCGGCGTCAGGAGGGCTGGAGAACGCGGTCATGCAAGAAGGCCGCCTGCTCGCCGATGGTGTCCGCTGGAATCTCGTTGAAGTAGCCGGTCAGGCGGCCCTCGTCGCTGCCGACCAGACGGCCGCCAACGATGAAGGCTGCAAAGGCGATGCCCACCGGCCAACCACGGTAACCGGCCGCCTGTACATGCGGGTATTCAATGTAGCCAAGTAGATCGCCTACGGTAACAATGACACCGAGTTCACGCTCGGCTACCCGGACCACTGCGGCCGGCAGGGACTCGCCAAACAGTACGGTGCCGCCCGGTAGATGCCACTGGCCGCGGCACGGGTCGATATCCCGTCGAACCAGCAGAACGCCGCTCGGATCCCGGATGACGACCTCGACGCACAGCCGGGGAACCCTGCCGTAAATATCGTCGAAATCGTTTCGACTCAGCGGGAAAGAAGGGTGAATGGGCACCCTTGAGATCCTAGCATCCGCGCCTCGCGGGACAGATGCCGCCTCGCGGCCGGCTGGGCCCGCCGTAGAGCCCTACACCGCGTTCTGCGGGCTCGACGTCGGTAGGGAATTTTTCCGCGTGGTCGCGCTTTCCCGCGTGACCGCGATGAACCCCGCGGGCAAGAAGGGCCACGGCCGGCTGCTACCCGACGACGAACCCGCGCTGCGGCAGGTCATCATCCGAGGAAACCCGCGCCGAGCCGACCGTCCCGCCCGACCGGCTGCGCCACACCTGGCGTCTCCTCACTACCCGGAAACGCTCACGGACAGCGCCCTGGCTCACGAGGCGAGGGCGTCCACCACCTCAGACAAGCCAGCTGCCAGTGGGACGCGGGGCCGCCAGCCCGTGGCCGCGGTAAAGGGTGCCGGCTCGGCGTTCACGCTCCCGAAGTCGGTCGCGTCCGCCCACTCCGGCGGCGGCACGCTGACGACGGGCACCGGCGGCTGCCCGGTCCGCGCGGCGACCAGGTCGGCGAGGGTGCGGAACACCTCGCCGAGCCGCGCGGGCTGGCCGCTTCCCACCAGCCAGCGGCCGCCGCTGAGTGCCTCGGGCGCGTGCAACGCGGCGACGAAGGCGCGCGCGGCGTCCGTGACGTGCACCAGGTCTCGCGCGACCGTGCCGTCGTGCCACATGGTGATCGGCTCGCCCGCGAAAGCCCTGCGGGCCATCGCGGCTACCACACCGCGTCCCGTCGAGCCGGTGAGCGGCGTGCACCCGTAGACCGTGRCCGGGCGCAGCGCGATCCCGCGTACCGTACCGGCCCGGGTGGCCTCTGCGAGCAACTCCTCGGCAGCGGCCTTCTCCCGCACGTAGTCGTTGAGCGGTAGCCCGGGAGGGGCGGATGCCTGAACGGTGCTGGCGAATACGACGATCGGCGGTTGCCCGCGCACGGAGCGGACGAGCGTGTCGAGCAGGCCCGTACTCAGCCGCTCGGACTCGCTGCCCGGCGCGCGCCATGAGCGTTCGTCGGGAAGGTGAGCGGCCAGGTGGATGATGGCGTCCGCGCCGTTGATGGCGTCACGCACCGCCGACGGGTCGGTGAGGTCCGCTAGGTGGACTTCGGCCGACGACGGCGGAAGCGGAAGCCGCCGCGCACGGGAGACGAGTCGAAGGCGTACTGGGAGGTCGGTCAGCTCCGCGGTGACCGCGGAGCCGAGGAACCCGGATGCGCCAAGCACCGCTACGAGAGGCCGTTTCTCGGTCGAGGACACCGCGATCACTCTTCTCCGCTCGTGAGAAATCGCACCGTTATCTCCACCTCGGCTGGCGTCCACCGATCCTTGGCGGCTGGCTGAGTACTGTTGGTTGTGCCTGTGTGAGTTGCTCACTGTTCCTGCGGGCCGCCCACCCGCCCGGCCTGGACGGCGAACGGGCTGGTGTAGCGGGGAAGTATCCCGGACGCTGCCGCCGCCCGAAGACCTGGCGCGGCCCTGTCCTTGCTGGAGAGGATTGGCTCCTCGTCGAGTGCCCAGGGCAGGGCGAGGTCGGGATCCAAGGGGTTCACGTCGATCTGGGATCCAGGAACAAACTGCTCCGCGCACAGATAGCTGATCCGTGTATCGTCTGCGCGCGTCTGGTAGGCGTGCCCGAGACCGTCGACCAGGAACACCAGGTCTCCGGACTCCTCGGTCAGAAGCACGGAATCGAACGCGCCGAAGGTTGGCGACCCCACGCGCAGATCGACGACGACATCGAGTGCCGCGCCGCGCACGCAGCTGACCAGCTTGGCCTCACCGGAACCGGAACCCGTGCCGTGCAGGCCGCGGATCACCCCGCGCCTGCTGACCGTCATATTGYCCTGGCGGACATGGAAAGGAAAGCCGGTCGTGCGGGAGATCTCCTCGACTCGGAAGGCCTCGAAGAAACATCCTCGGTGGTCACCAAGCTTGTTTGGATTTATGTGAAAAGCGCCCGCTATCGCCAACTCCCTTATCTCCACGCGCCGACCTCCTTCTACTCGTCAACTGGTGCGCGCGCCCTGATGTTGAAAAAAATAGCAGCCTGTGTGCTCCATCATTCTGCTGTCGGGGCGAGGTGCCGTCACCCCATATTTGTCGGGGTTGCGCCGCGGATTGTCGCCGGGAATCCCTGTGCTGCCCGGAGACGAAGCCGTCGCCGCCACCTGGGGCGTACTCTCCGCAGCCGCCACCCGGGCCGGACAGCCCCGTCCAGTCAACGACATGTGGATCGCGGCGTGCTGCCTCGCCCACAATCTGCCACTCGCCACCTTGAACCTGAAGGACTACATGTACTTCAGGGATCATCATGGTCTACGGATTCTTGGCGAGGAGT
>NZ_MRUJ01000172.1:0-20717 GCF_002099325.1 Frankia sp. KB5
GGGCCCGGTAGCCGTCGTCGCCATGTTCGGATGGGCGCGGTGGGCATGGCGCGGGCCACCAGAGCGACGGCGAGAAGGTCGGCCTCGCGGCCCGGTGGGGCGACCAGGTGCAGGCCAACCGGTTCCCCGACACCGGTTAGGCCTGCTGGGATGCTGATCGCAGGATGGCCGGTGATGTTGAACGCCCAGGTGAGTGCCACGCTCATCGTCTCCCCGGGCCCCTGGTGGCCGTGCGGGGGGTTGGGTGTGGTCGGGGTGGCGAGCAGGTCGTGCCCGGCGAACAGGCCACCGAGAGAGCGCAGCAGGGCGGCCCGGGTACCGGCGGTGTCCTGGCCGCTGTGACGCAGGGACACCCAGCAGTCCGCCGGGTCGGGCAAGCACGGCACGGCATCGGTCACCGCGAGCGCGCCGGCTCGGGCGAGGGCGTCCAGGTGGGTGCGGGCCACCTCGGCGACCGCCGGGGCCGTATCGGCGAAACCGAGCGTGGCCGACCACGCCGTGCGCAGCGGCCGGTCGGGGCGGCGCAGCGCCGGCAGGGTCGCGGTGCCCGCGACGGCGTCGAGGTAGGCGGCCGCGTCGGCGGGCTCGCGGGCCAGCACGCCGGCAGCGTTGAGACCCGCGCGGTCGCGGGCGGGCACCCGGCCGCCCGTGAGTTTCAGGCCCACGACGCCGCACCAYGCCGCCGGGATGCGCACCGAACCGGCGCCGTCGCTGCCGGTGGCCAAGGGAACCAGGCCGGCGGCGACGGCGGCGGCCGATCCGGCGGACGACCCGCCGGGGCTCCAAGCCGGGTCGTGCGGATTGAGAGTCGGGCCGCGGTCGGTGTGCCCCCAGGTCTGCCAGGTAGTGCCCGGGCCCGGGGCGGCGGTGGCACCGACCGGTACGCAGCCGCCTGCGAGCAGCCGGCGGGTCTGGGTCGAGGTCAGCCCCTCGGTAACCTTCACCCCCAGAGGCACCCCGGCCAGCGGCGGCCGTTCGCCCGCGCGGACCCGGCGGTCCACGTCGGCCGCGTGGGCGTACGCCTGCTCGGGCCACAGGGCGGCGAAGGCCCGCACCGCCGAATCGCCGTCCGCGATACGCGCAAGCGCGTCGCGGGTCATCTGCTCGGCGGATAGCTCCCCGGCGTGGACCAGGGCGGCGATGCGCAGCGCGGACAGTCCGCCGCTCACCGGGGCCGCCGGGGCGGGGTGGGGCTCGGTGGAGGAGGTGGCGGTTCCCGCCGGGGTGGGGTACGAGATGGGGACGGGTTGCGGGTCGGGAAGGCGGCGCGCGTCGTGGTCTGGGCGCGGGTCCGGGGCGACGCCGGGGGCAGCGCCCAGGGGCGCAGGTTCGGGTCGGCCTCCTGGCGGACGATGCGTTCCATCAGCACGGCCATCTCGACCGGGCCGACCCCACCGGGCACCGGGGTGATCCGCTACGGGATCCCGACGGCGCTGGGGTGGATGTCGCCGGCCACCGACCCGTCGGCGCGCGGCATGAACCCGGAGTCCACAACGAGGCACTGGCGGGCGCCGATGTGCTCGCCGATGTGCTCGCCGGTGAGCAGGTGGGCTGTCCGGTGGCGGAGACCACGATGTCGGCCTTGCGGGCGGCCCGCAGGTCGTCGCGGAAGGCGCCATCGCGGTAGTCGAGGTCCACGCGGGTGAAGGTCTGGGGCCCGCCGTCGTCATCGGGGGAGGAGAACGGCCCGTGGTGAGTGATCCAGACCAGCGATGCGGGGTCCAGGGTGGCGTAGGGCCGCATGGCCGCGAGGAACGCCACGGCGGCCCCGGCCATATCGCCGCTGATCCCGAGACGGTCGGGGTTGTCGGCCAGCTCGGACAGGACCGCGACCGGCGGTTCGGGTGCGGCGCGCAGCACCAGCCGGGCCAAGCAGTGCGCCTGCCCCCCGACGGCATGCTGCCAGGTGATCAGCGCTGCGACTCGTCTGGCCTGCACGGAGTCGAGGACCAGAGTCTGGGTGTCATCGACCATCCGATTCCCCTTTCGTCATGRCGGTCCGTCACCGTGACCGTTCCGATACATACCTGTACCAGATGCATCGGTAATTGCTCGTGGCCAAGGGAAGACAGATCGTCTGATCGACGACCTCACGTGCTGCGTCACACCTAACACTGCCGCTACAGAGAGCTACTTTGYGGCTGGTGACACGAACCCGAGTCCCGGGCCTGGAGGRCCGCATGATTCTCGCTCTCGGCCCGCGGACCCGCCGCGACCTGTGACGACCTGTGACGCCCCTCCGGTCCGGCGCCCGGAGGTGGTCTGATCGACCCATTGACCAACCATTAAGATAGATTTAGTGTAGAAGGGTGCACTGCACCCAGTGGGACACGGCTACCCAGTGGGACACGGCGGACGCACAGGTGTCCGGTTGAACCCCCACTCGTCGCCTGAACCTCGGCAAGCATCCAGCATGACGGCCTCGCTTCGCCAGACCCAGGGTCCGTTCAGGGCGCGCGCCGTCGACGGCGGCCTGTTCCGAACCGTTTTCCGCGGCCATCCGGCCGGCGTGGCCGTCATCACCGCCGACGCGGGCACGGGACCCGTCGGCTTCACCGCGACCTCGCTCGCGTCGCTGTCCGCCGAACCGCCGATGGTGGTCTTCGCCATCTCCTGCGGTGCCTCGTCGTGGCCCCGTCTGCGGGTCGCGGAGACCTTCGTGGTGACCCTGTTGTCCTCCCAGCAGGAGGAGGTCGCCCGGCGCTTCGCCCGCAGCGGGATCGACCGATTCGCCTCGCCGACCCGCTGGACCAGGCTGCCCACCGGCGAGCCCCTGCTCGACGGGGGACGGGCGTGGCTGCGCTGCTCCGCCCGGCCACCCGTCGAGGCCGGGGACCACTTCCTCATCATCGGCCAGGTCCTTGAGGCGGACGCCGACCCGGAGGCGTCCCCGCTCATCTACCACGACCGGACCTTCCACGTCCTRCCGTCGTAACCCGCGGCCGGYCAGAGGAGCATGACCGGCTCAACCGGCTCGGCACCGCTCTCGACCCTGCCCTCGGCACCGCTCTCGACATCGCCCGCCGAGCGGGGCTCCGGTCGCCGTGGCGCAGGCCCCGGCCGCGCATCGGCACACCACGGAACAACCCACCTGTTCAGCGCGCAGATGCGGAACTATCATGCACAGAGTTTCGTATCTGCGGATTAGCTCAGCGACATGGTCCGCGGCTGCGGCAGTCGGACAACGGGTGAACGGGTGGAGGAACGGGACACGTGAGATTTCGCAGGATGAAGACGGTGGCCCTGGCGGTGCTCGGCGCCGGGCTTCTCGCGACCGCCGGATGTGGCGGCAGCGACGGCGGCGCTGCCGCGACACCCTCCGCCACGGCCAGCAGCGCCGCGAGCGGAGTACAAGGGACCGTCAAGGTGCTCGCCGCCGCCTCGCTGACGGGGTCGTTCACCCAGCTCGGCAAGGACTTCGAGGCCGCGAACCCCGGATCGAAGGTGACCTTCTCCTTCGCCGGCAGCTCGCAGCTGGCCCAGCAGATCACCTCCGGCGCCCCGGCCGACGTGTTCGCCGCGGCGAGCCCGGCCACGATGAAGACCGTCACCGACGCCGGCGACAACGTCGGCGCGCCCAAGGTCTTCGTCCGCAACCAGCTCGTCATCGCCGTACCGAAGGGCAACCCGAAGGGCATCACCGATCTGCCCGCCCTGACCAAGCCTGGGGTGAAGGTCGCGCTGTGCGCCGAGCAGGTGCCCTGCGGAGCCGCCGCGAAGAAGGCGCTCGCCGCCACCGGAGTGAACCTGACCCCGGTCACCCTGGAGCAGGACGTCAAGTCCGCGCTGTCGAAGGTCACCCTCGGTGAGGTCGACGCCGCGCTGGTCTACCGCACGGACGTCAAGGCGTCGGCGGGCAAGGTGGACGGCGTCGAGTTCCCCGAATCCGCCAAGGCGATCAACGACTACCCGATCGTCGCGCTGAAGAACGCGCCCAACGCCGTCGGCGCCACCGCGTTCGTCAACTTCATCCTGTCCGACAAGGCGAGCACCGTGCTGACCAACGCGGGATTCCAGGCCCCCTGACCCAGGCCCCCTGACCCAGGCCCCTGGCCGAGGCCCCTAGCCGAGGTCCGCCACGGCATCCCACGATCCGGCGAAGGACCTCTCCGCCTCGGGCCCGCGGGACGGTGTCCCCCTCCCGCGGGTTCGAGGCCGCCTCGGGGTTCGAGGCCGCCTCGGGGTTCGAGCTGTTCGAGCTCCCTCCGGGCCACCAGGTGTTAGGCGTTGTATGAACCGCTCCCTTCGGGGGCGTTGTGGCTGGCCGATGTACGGCGAGGACGAATTCGTGTTCGCCGCTCCACGCACCGGCGCCCGCGGCTACCTACTCAGTCGACGAGGGTCGCGATCTGGCTCTTGCCACCCTTGCCGATGATCAGATCGCCTTCGAGGTGGCCTTCGAGGTGGCCTGGGACGGCGCACCGCGCCTCCAGGTCAAGGGACACCACGTCCTATCAGATCCAGCCCTGTGACTGGATCCACACGTGGTGCGCTGACCTATTGAGACCGCGCAGAAACACGCCATTAATGCTACACAATGCAACAGATGGTTACGCGGAAAGGCTCAGTAACGTGGTCGACGTCGATACCACTCCTGGTGAGCAGTTCCTCGGTATCCCGAGCGGACYGGGCCAATCGCGAGTACCACCGGAATCTTGCGAACTCTGGCACCGGCACCAACGGCCCGACGGCGCGAAGACATATCGGTCGATCATGCCGACCGCTTCCACCGACCCTGCCGCAACAGACCCGGCTCGGCCAATAGGGAGACGAAGCGGCGCTTCGCGTCGAGCCGTATCGCGGGCGCCAGGTCCTTATGGCAACCATACCCTTACGTTAATGATTAATATGGCCTGGATGGTCGGTCGCAAAGCCGTTCGTGTTAGATATGAACGGATCTGAACGGACCGGAGCGCGGTCACGGCTCCAATACCAGTGCCCGCCCGGGAGGCGCCATGACAACACCGCCCGTCCCTGGGGCCACTGACCTGGCTGGCGCGAGGAAAGGCCTGGCATGAGGAAAGGCCAGGTCACCCAGGCGGTGCCGGTACCGCCGCCGCTGCGTCCCGACGACCGGTTCGGAAACGTCGTCGACCGGATCCGCACCGTCGCCATGGTCTGCCACGACGTCGTGGCGGTCCGCGACGAACACCGTGCCGTTACCTTCGCCCAGCTCGTCGCCTGGGTGGACGTCGTCGCCGACCGCATCCTTCGGCAGCCCGCCGCGGCTGACCCGGACATGCCCGTCGCGGTGCTGTTGCCCCACGGCGCGAGCGGGATCGCCGCCGTCCTGGGCGTCATCGCGAGCGGCCGGCCCTGCGTGCCCCTCGACAGGATGCATCCCACCGACCGTCTCGCTCAGGTCGTGGGACTGGCGGGGGCCTCGGTGTGCGTCACCGGACCGACTGGCTCCGCCGACCAGCGGACTGCCGCCGCGCTGCCGGGGATCGTGGAGACTATCGACGTCGGCGACGAGCGCGTCGCCGACTGGTCCCCGGCGCTGGCTGACCGGGTGGCGTCGACCGCGCCGCGCCGGGCCGATACCGATCCAGCCGTGCTCATCTTCACCTCCGGGTCGACCGGAGTACCGAAGGGTGTCGTGTGGCACCACCGCGCCCTGCTGGGCATCCACTACGCCATCCAGGTCCAGGACGTGATGCGGCTGGTTCCGGGCGACCGCCTGCCGCTCTTCCTGCCCTACTCCTTCATCTCGGGGATGAACCGGACGGTCGGTGGCCTGGTCTTCGGCACCACCCTCGAGATGTACGACCCTCGGGTCCGCGGCGTCCGAGACCTGGCCGACTGGCTGCGCGCCACCCGGCCGGCCGGCATCGTGGCCACGCCGGCGCTGATCCGGATCGTGTTCGGCTGCCTTGAGCCGGACGAGGTGCTCGACGACCTCCGATTCGTCATGTCGGTCGGCGAGGCGATCTACGCCCGCGACGTCGAGTTGGCCCGCCACCACCTACCGCCGGCCGCGGCGTTCCTGGTCTCCTACGGAGCCTCGGAGCTCGGCACGGCGACCTGTGYCCCGATCTGGTCGGACGACGACCTGCCCGACGGCGTGATGCCGGCCGGGCGGCCGGTGGTTGACGTCGCGGTGAGGGTGGTCTCGCCGGATGGCATCGAGATGCCGCCCGGTGAGACGGGGGAGATCGTCGTGATGGGCCACTTCATCACGGGGGGCTACTGGCGGGCGCCGGCGGCGAGCGCATCGCGGTTCGGCATCGGGCCGGACGGCACACCCACCTACCGCACCGGAGACCTCGGGCGCATCGACGCCAGCGGCCAGCTCAGGGTTGTCGGCCGCAACGACGCGGCCGTGAAGATCCGTGGGTACCTCGTCGAGCCGATCGAAATCGAGTCCGCCCTGCTGGCGAGCTCGGATGTGCTAGAAGCCGTCGTCGTGGCCGACAGGACCACGCAGYGGGCCCGCCTGGTCGCCTACGTCGTCCCCGTGACCGGTGCCCGGGTCTCACCGGCCTCGATCAGGCGCCTGCTACGGGCCAAGCTGCCGTCCTACATGGTGCCGGCCACCGTCATGCTGGTCACCGCGCTACCGAGGACCGACCGCAGCAAGGTCGACCGACTGAACCTGCCCCCCGCCGGTCCGAAACCCGGCCAGGACCCGCCCCGCGACCAGTGGGAAGAGGCCGTCGCCGGTGTGTGGGCCGCCGCCCTGCACCTCGACGACGTCGGTATCCACGACGACTTCGTCGAACTCGGCGGCGATTCCCTCATCGCCGAAGAGCTCCTCACCAGAGTCGCCGACGAACTCGGTGTCAAACTCCCCACCTCCACCGTCGCCGACGCCCCCACCGTCGCCGAGTTCACCGCCCGCCTGCGCAATGCCGGCACCGACGTCCTACGCCACCCAACCGTCGTCCCGCTGCGCACCACCGGCAGCGGCGGGCCCCTCTTCTGTTTCTGCGGCGCCGGCGGCCTCGCTGTCGGCATGCTTGGCTTTGCCCGCCACTTCGACGGCGAACGCCCCGTCTACGGCGTCCAAGCCCACGGCCTCGAATACCGCGGTCTCCCCGACTGGTCCATCTACGCCGCCGCCCGCCGTCACGCCCGCACCCTGCGCCTACTCCAACCCGCCGGCCCCTACTACCTCGCCGGCCACTCCTTCGGCGGYCTCGTCGCCCTCGAAACCGCGAGACTCCTCACCGAGGCCGGCGAGCACGTCGAACTGCTCGTCCTCATCGACAGCTTCCTGCCCGACACGTCCTCCGGCGTCTTCGCGGGAGGAGTGCAGCCCTCTCAGCTTCCAGTTCCGGGGGGCCCGACCAGGAGCTCGAATCCGGCCCCAGCCTTGGACCGTGCGAGGGGATCGGCTATGGGCCCGGCGCGCGCGGGGGCTRCCGCACGGGTCCTGCTCGGCTGGGCCCGGCAGGCGGCCCAACTCCCGTTGGCTGGCGTCGTTCAGTTCAAGGGCATGAACCAGTACGACGTCTTCTACAACCAGTCGCGGGTGCTCACGAGGTTCTACCGGCCCAAGCCCTGGAACGGGCGGGCGCTGGTCTACCTGGCGGCCGCCTCGCCGCCGCACCGTACGGAGGCCTGGCGCCCGCTGCTGACCGGCGAGACGACCTACCGCACCGTGGGCGGCGACCACGACACCGTGCTGCGCGAACCCGTCGTAAGCGAGATCGCGGCCGACATCCGGGCGGTCCTCGCTGGCTGTACCAGCTCCCGCAAGGCGTGAACGGCTGCCGCTTGAGTGCTTCCGGAGTGACTGGCAATCCTGGCGACCGGGAGAACGCGATCCCGTGGCCAGGCCGACAGCGAAAGGTCCGTGTTCGTGAGGGTGCAGGACGCAATCAATGTCGAGGACTTCCGGGAACTGGCGCGCCGCAGGCTTCCCCGGGCGGTTTTCGACGCCATGGAGGGCGGCGCCGGCGACGAGGTGTCGCTCAGGCGTAACCGCACGGCGTTCGACCGCATCGAGTTCCGCCCGCGGCCGCTCGCCGACGTCGCCACACGAGACCTCTCGACTACCGTGTTCGGCGAGCGGCTGTCGATGCCGATCATGCTGGCGCCCACGGGCGCGGGCCGCCTCGCGCGCTCGTCCGCGGAGATCGCTGTGGCGAGGGCCGCGGCGCGGGCGGACATCGTGTACATGCAGAGCACCGTGGCAGCCTTCCCGCTCGAGGATGTCGCCGCGCGCTCGACCGGCACGCTGTGGTATCAGCTCTACCTGCCCCCCAACCGCGCCGAGGTCGGGAACCTCGTCCGGCGGATCGCGGCGGCGGGTTACCGGGCCCTGGCCATCACCATCGACACGCCGGTCCTGGGCAACCGTGAACGCGACACCCGCAACAAGCTCATGAGTCGGCCGCCGCATCCCAAGATGCTGCTGCAGGGGGCCAGCAAGCCGGCGTGGGCGACCGATTTCATCCGCGGCAAATTCGACTTCATGCGCAAATTCGACTTCATGCGCGGCCAATTCGGCGCCGGCCGTCCCGGCGGCCCGTCCCGGCTAAGCCTCAACCAGACCCGAGCGACAATCAAATCGTCGTCGGACTGCGTCACCTGGGAGGACGTCGAGCGGATCCGGTCGTTGTGGGAAGGCCCGTTGCTCCTCAAGGGCCTGATGCGCGGGGACGAGTGCGACCGGCTCGTCGAGCTGGGCGTCGACGGTGTCGTGGTCTCGAACCATGGCGGGCGGCAGTTGGACGGCGTCCCCGCGACCATCGATATTCTGCCGGAGGTGGTTGACGCGGCGGCGCGCAGACTCACGGTGTTCCTCGACGGAGGTGTCCGGCGAGGCAACGACGTGGTCAAGGCGCTGGCCCTCGGCGCCGCAGGGGTCTTCGTGGGTCGGCCCTACCTGTACGGCCTCGCCGCGGGCGGCGAGGCCGGTGTCCTACGGATGATTGAACTGCTGCGCGTGGAATTCGACCACGCGATGGCACTGCTCGGCGCCGCGACCGTGGCGGACCTCGACCGCAGCCTCGTCTCGGGCGCACGTATCCCCAGCACCCTCTCACCGTCGACGCGATAGGCCATGCCTGTCGACGGCCGAGTCGGGCTGCTTGGCGACCTTCCGTCACCGCCTGCTACCTTAACGGCATGCTCTCCGTGTCGTGGCAGGGACCCGGCACCGCCGGTCTCCGGACAGCCGTCAGCGAACGTTCGTATGCCAGAGGTGTGCACTACGCCCAGCAGAGCGCGGTCACGAGGATCGACTGGGACCCCGACGAGAACACCCTCCAGGGCCGGGTGCGTGGAAGCGGCGGCGAGGTCTACGCGACGAACGCGCAGTTCTCGGGTGACGGTCCGTCCTCTTGGACGTTCCAGTACGGCTCGTGCACCTGCCCGGTGGGCGCCGACTGCAAGCACGTCGTGGCGCTGGTGCTGACGGCCACGACAGGCGCGACGGCCACGGCGAGCGCGGCAACGGGTGCGGCGGCCCCCGGCCCATCGGCGCGGCGGTCCGGGTCCTCCCCGCGGTCGGCTCGGCCCCTGCCGGCTCAGCCGCGGCCGTCCCGGTCGGCTGCCTGGACCGAGGACCTGGGAGAGCTGCTGGGTTCCTCGCCCGCCGTCGGCGGCGGCCATGGCGGGGCCGCCGGGACGACGCCGTTGGCCGTCGAGCTGAGCTTCACGGCGGATCCGCCGGCCCACGGCGGCGGGTCCGAGCTGGGCCTGCGGGTCACGGCCCGGCTGGTGCAGCCGGGCCGGAACGGCTGGGTCAACGCCATCGGGTGGGACGCCCTCAACGCGGCGTACCAGACCCGCGAGTACCAACAGCCGCAGGTACGGCTGCTGCAGGAGTTCTTCGCCGTGTACCGGGCCCATGAGGAGCGGTATGGGTACTCGTACTACTCCTCCTACTCTTCCGGCGGCGCGAAACGACTCGATCTCTGCGCGTTCGAAAGCCGGCAGCTCTGGTCGATGCTCGACGAGGCCGAGGCGGTCGGTCTCCGGTTCGTGCATGCCCGCAAGAAGCTCGGCGACGTGAGCCGGTACGGTTCCGCGGAACTGTGCCTGAACGTCACCCAGGACGAGAGCACRCAGTCGCTGGTCGTGGCTCCCCTGCTCCACCTCGGCGGGACGGCGACGGACGCCGCCGTGTTCTCGTTCATCGGCCGCGACGGCCACGGCGTCGTGTACGTCGACCGGGCGGAGGTCCTGACCTCCGACGACCATCGGGACTGGCACGTCCGGCTCGCGCGGCTCGCCCAGCCGGTGCCGCCACGGCTGCAGCGGATGGCGGTCGGGAACCGGAGCCTGCGGGTGCCCCGCAGCGAGGAGTCCCGCTTCCGCGCGGAGTTCTACCCGCGCCTGCGGCGCCTGGCCCCCGTGGTGTCCAGCGACGGTTCCTTCGAGCCGCCGGAGGTGCCGCCGCCGGCCCTGGTGCTGCACGCCTCCTACGGCGATGACCACGAACTCGACCTCAGCTGGGGATGGGCCTACGAGGTCGGCGGCGAGCGGATCCACGTGCCGCTGTACGCGACGGAGCCGGACGGCACCGAACCGGACGGCACGATGCTGCCCGCCGCGACGCCTCCCGCCGCGGAACCGGACGGGTTACGGGATCCGCGCCAGGAGCAGGACGCGTTGCGGGACGTGCTGGCGGCGCTGGATCTGCCCTCCGGCACGGCCGCCCTGCTCGCCGGTGACCAGGGTTCCGGTCTGCGGCCACGGGTGCGGCTGCGCGGCGTCGACACGATGCGCGCGACGACGGAGCTGCTCCCGTTGCTGGCGGACCGGCCCGGGGTGGCCGTCGAGGTCAGCGGTGACCCCGCGGCCTACCGGGAGGCCGGCGACTCGCTGCTCATCGGCCTGTCCACCGACGATGTGGTGGGCGAGACCGACTGGTTCGATCTCGGGGTCACCGTCACCGTGGAGGGCCGGCAGGTGCCGTTCACGGACGTCTTCCTGGCGCTGAGTCAGGGGCAGTCGCACCTGCTCCTCGCCGACGGCGCCTACTTCAGCCTGCAGAAGCCCGAGCTGCAGTCGTTGCGGCGGCTGATCGAGGAGGCGCGGGCACTGCAGGACTCACCCGGCGGCCCGCTGCGGATCAGTCGGTTCCAGGTCGGGCTGTGGGAGGAGCTCGCCGGGCTCGGTGTGGTCGAGCGCCAGGCGCGGTCGTGGCGCCAGCAGGTGACGGGGCTGCTGGAGCTGGGTGCCGAGGGCCAGCTCGAACAGGAGCCGCCGGCGACGCTCGCGGCGACGTTGCGCTCCTACCAGCTCGACGGTTTCCGGTGGCTGGCGTTCCTCTGGAAGTACCGGCTGGGCGGGGTGCTCGCCGACGACATGGGCCTGGGAAAGACGCTGCAGACGCTGGCGCTGGTCTGCCACGCCCGGCAGGCCGATCCCGAGCTCGCGCCGTTCCTCGTCGTCGCGCCGACGAGCGTCGTGTCGAACTGGGCCGCGGAGGCGGCCCGGTTCGCGCCCGGGCTGCGAACGGTGGCGATCCGCGACACGCAGCGGCGGCGTGGCGAGGCCCTCGACGAGGCGGTGTCGGGCGCCGACCTGGTGATCACCTCGTACACGCTCTTCCGCCTCGAGCACGAGGAGTACGCGAGCCTGGCCTGGTCGGGCCTGATCCTCGACGAGGCCCAGATGATCAAGAATCACCAGGCGAAGGCCTACCGGTGCGCCCGGCTGCTGCCGGCGCCGTTCAAACTGGCCGTCACCGGGACCCCGATGGAGAACAACCTGATGGAGCTGTGGTCGCTGCTGTCGGTGGCCGCGCCCGGCCTGTTCCCGAACCCGATCCGCTTCCGCGACTACTACGCCCGGCCGGTCGAGAAGCAGAACGACGTCGAGCTGCTCGCCCAGCTCCGACGGCGGATCAGGCCGCTGATGATGCGCCGCACCAAGGAACAGGTGGCGCCCGAGCTCCCGCCAAAGCAGGAACAGGTCCTGGAGGTGGACCTGCACCCGCGGCACCGCAGGCTCTACCAGACCTATCTGCAACGGGAACGGCAGAAGGTACTGGGCCTGGTCGACGACATGAACCGCAACCGCTTCACGATCCTGCGCTCGCTGACCCTGCTGCGCCAGCTCAGCCTGCACGCCGGCCTGGTGGACGACCACCACGCAGACCTGCCGTGCGCCAAGATCGACGCTCTGTTCGAGCAGCTCACCGACGTCGTCGACAGTGGTCACCGGGCCCTGGTCTTCAGCCAGTTCACCGGATTTCTCGGCAAGGTACGCGAACGGTTGTCCGCCCTCGGTGTGGAGCACTGCTACCTCGACGGCCGGACCCGCGACCGGTCCACCGTGCTCGAGCGGTTCAAGACGGGGTCGGCCCCGGTTTTTCTCGTCAGCCTGAAAGCCGGCGGGTTCGGCCTGAACCTGACCGAGGCGGACTACTGTTTCCTGCTCGATCCGTGGTGGAATCCCGCGACCGAGGAACAGGCGGTGGACCGGACGCACCGCATCGGGCAGTCCCGCAACGTCATGGTCTACCGCCTCGTCGCCCGGGACACGATCGAGGAGAAGGTGATGGCGATGAAGGACCGGAAGGCACGGCTGTTCTCCAGCGTCATGGACGACGGTGACGTGTTCAGCTCGACGCTCGACGCCGACGACATCCGCGAGCTGTTCGCCTGACGCCCCCGGACCGCCTCTGCCTCGTGGCCGGTGGCCTGACGGGCGCGGGCGGGTTCACCCGGTTCCACCGATGGGCGCCCATCGGGGCCTGTGGCCGGGCCGTCGACCGGCAGTTAGGCGAGGTCAGGGCGTCGGCGCCTGTCAGGGTGACGACGTCGGGTTCCACACACCGGGGCGGACCTCTACGGTGATGCCTCGTGCGGGTCATCTGGGCGGCGTTGGCCGCGATCGTCGTGTCCGTCGGGGTACTGACCGRCTGCAACGCGTCCCCCGCGGCGGACGCGGCCGCGGGGGACGCGGCCGCGGGGGGGACATCGGTGAGCACGTCGGCGGTGCCGATCGCGGCCGCCGGGGAGTGCGGAGGCAGGGTGACCGACCTCGCCGGGGTCGAGAAACTCCTCTCCGAACCGGTCGGCTGCCCGGGCGGCACGAACAGCTTCTGGCACGGCGAACTCGGCGACGCGTGGACACCACCGCGGTTCGTCCCCTACCGGGACGGCCAGGTTCCGCAGGACGCCTGCGGCGCGCAGGTGAACGATCCCAAGCAGTTCGCGGACAACGCACTGTACTGCCAGCTCGACGACACCGTCGCCTACAGCGTCGACTTCATGACGGAGCTGTTCCAGGCGGGTGGAGCGTCCTACCCGCTGTTTGTGATCATGCACGAGCTGGGCCATCGGGGCGCCCGGATCGGCGGGACGATCGGCGTGGTGTCGCGCGCGGAGGAGAACCAGGCCGACTGCTTCGCCGGCCGCCAGGCCAAGAGCGCGCACGACGCCAAGCGCATCGCGTTCACCGACGCGCTGCAGGGCGCGCTGCTGTTCTACAGCATCGGCGACACCCGCGACAGTGGCTGGTTCGACCAGGAGGCGGCCTCCGCCCCCGGCRCCCACGGCACCCCCCGTCAACGCGCCCAGGCCTTCTCCTTCGGCTACCTGCGCGACAGCGACACCTGCCACCGGCTCGGCCAGTCCGAGAGCGGAAGCGTGCCGCTGTTCTGACCCAGCTACGCCAGTAGCGGGGTGATGTTGGCCGGCTGAGGCTGCCACCAGGGCGTGACCGGCACCTCGCCGCCGCCCTCGACCGGCTCGACGCCCTGCCCGCCGCCACCTGACAGCTGGCCGCCGAGCCCCCGCGCACCCGTCGCACCACCCCACCCCGACCTCACAGCCACCCCCACACCCCGGAAAGGACCCCGGCCCGCCCGGAGCAACATTCGGGCTCTCGGCGTACCCGAAACCGGCCGGGAAGCCCTCCCCACCGATTTCGATCACGAAACCGACCGGCAAACAATCACCATCACGCTACTGGCGGATTTGGCTCTGACCCCGGCGCCGCACCGGTCAAATCCATCGAATTATCTGGTCACGATCCGTTCCCCGGTCACGTCGCACCGACCGAGACGGCCAGCGCCGGACGGACCGGGGCGGGCAGCCATCCCGCTCCGGGCCGGTTCGGCACCTGACGCCAGCCCAGGCCGGGCACGAGCAGGGCCAGCTCTCCGGAGGGACGCCGGGCCAGCGGGATCCGCTCCTCCCAGCGTGCCGCACCGGCTCCCGTCGGCACGGTGAACCCGACGACGAGCTCGTCGGGCAGCGTCGCACCGGCGATGCCGAGCTCGTCCGGCCCGAGCGGGGTGCCGGTCGTCACCGTGAAGGTGTGCGTGATCCCGGGAGCGTCCGCGGGCCCGGCGTTCGCGGGCCCGAATTGGACGGTTCTGGTCGTGGCACCCAACCGGATGTATAGAGTGCCACCGGAGCCACCAGCACCACCGGGATCGCGCGCCGTCACCTGGACGCGGACGCGGTTGCCGGCGACTTGGCGCAGCGCGGTGAAGGACCCGAAGTAGCTCGCGGGCGCGGCCGGGTCGACGATCTCGTCGGGACGCAGCCGGTAGACCGCCCGGCCCGGCATCCGGTCGGGCAGGGTGGCCGTGCCGGCACCGATGTCGGCGGCGTACACCACCGGCCCGGCGAGGTCCGGGGTGTTCCGCAGCATCTGGTACGGCACCTGGGTGTAACGGCTCGGGACGCCGGGCGTCACGACGACCACCGCCGGGGCCGGGTAGCGGTCCGGCAGCAGGGCGTCGAGGAACGCGTTGCGGTCGTTCACCCATCGCTGGCCGGCGACCTTGTCCGGGATCGCGTCCACAGTGAGGAGGATCAGGCCCGCGGCGGCGAGGACCGCGATGACGGGTCTGCGCAGACCTGATCCGCGCAGAACGGGTCGCCGCGGGACGGGTCGGGCCGGCGGAGAACCGGTGCCGGGCCACGGGGAGAACCACCGTTCGCTCATGGACCACACCCGGCGGGCGCCGTCGGCGGCGAGAATCATGATCGGGGCGAACGCGGCCAGATGGTAGTGCGGACCGAGACCGTTGAGCAGGCCCGGCATCGCGAACGCCGAACCCCACCAGAAGAAGTAGCCGCCACCGACGGCGGCGACGATGACGACCAGCAGGACGCGCTCGGGACGGCGGTGCGCCCGCAGCGCGCCGAAGATCGCGAGTACGAGGACCGCGACGCCCCCGAACACCCAGCTCGGGGCCGCCACGACGGTGCCGTGCAGGGCCTCGAGGGCGAGCCGGCGGGTGAACAGGAACGTCGGCTCCGAGGGCAGGATGCGACGCGGCCCGAAACCGAAGCGGTCCAGCGGATCGGAGGCCGACAGCGGCGCCCGGAGCGCAGAACCGGTCACCCGCCGGCAGTACGCCAGGAGCACGACAACGAACGGCGCCAGGCCGGCGAGTGCCCAGGCGGTCCGGTGCGCCACGGCACGCATGAACCGACCACCCGCGGACCGGCCACCCGCGGACCGCCACAGCCGCGCCAGCACGAACACCACGACGGGAACGGYGACGATCACCGCGTCGAAGGGCCGCAGGAGCAGGACGAATCCCAGGCCTGCCCCGCCGCCGATGAGCGACAGCCGCGCCCCGGTCCGGCCGCCACGCAGCAGCGCCGCGCACGCCAGGGTCAGCGTCGCGGCTCCGCACGCGTAGGCGAGGGGCAGCGAGGTGTGTACCAGGACGAGCGGGGACAGCGCGACGAACACCGCCGCCGTGACCGCGGTGACCGCGTCGTCGAAGAGCTCGCGGGCCAGCCGGTACGTCCCGGCCACCCAGCCGGCCGCCACCAGGGCCGGGGCGACGGCCATGGTGGCGAACAACGCCTGGGACGCGGCGAGCAGCGCCGGCCACCCGGGAAGGTACTTGGTGAACACCCGCCCGTCGTGCTCCCCGGTCAGCCAGGGCCGGAAGAACGGCTCGACGGTGTTCGCGTCCAGGGTGAGGCGGCCGTCGAGCAGCATACGCGCCTGCAGGACGTAGGCCGCCTCGTCCGCGTCACCCGAGCCGTGCCGGTACAGCGTCGCCTGCAGGACCAGGCTGACGACAAACGAACACCCGCAGATGGCCGCGACGATCAGCGCCGGCGTGCGGCCCGACCGGCGGGCCCGGCGGCGGGCCGCCGTCGACCCGCCGTCCATCTGATGGACCGGCTTCGACGCACACCGACACGGCATAACARACAACGGCATAACAGACATAAGCGTAGACAGCCGGTAACTGGCCATGACTGCCGGGTACCAGGTCAAAGGGTTCCGGTCACCGGGTTCCGGTCACCGGCGGGTCCCGACGTTGACAGCGGGTCAGCGCGGCCCGGTGCCGGGCGGGACGGCGTCCCCCCAGGAGGCCCGCCGGGCCCAGCGGTAGGCCTCCTTCTCGCTGCGGGAAACGACCACGTCACGCTGCCGCGGCATGACCACGTCACCCTGCCGCGGCGCCTCGCAGACCGTCAGCCGGACATGGCCCGAGCGGGCCCGCGGCACGCGCAGCACCCGACCGGCGGCGTGCGCGGGCGGCCGGCGCGACGCGACGAGGTAGGAGTACTTCTCGTCCTCGTACCCGAGCGCACCGTCCTTCATCGCCCGGTGCAGTGCGCTGCGCTCGACCCGCCGGCCGAAGTGGCACCAGTCCCCCGCCGTCATCGGGCAGTCGTCGTCGGCGGGGCAGGGCGCGGTGATGGTCGCGCCGGTCTCGACGAGCGCCGAGCGCGCGGCGCGGATCCGCGCGAAGCCGGCCGGGGTTCCYGCGTCGATGATGACCAACTCCGCCGCGGTGGCCCGCCACCACGCGGCCACGGCTGCGGCCCGGTCGCCGTCGGCGAGCTCGCCCAGCACATAGGCCGCCACTGTCAGGTCGGCCCGGTCCGCGCCGTCGCCGGGCGGGGTGAGCACGGACGTGCGCTGCCAGGTCGCGGTGCCCAGCGCCGGCGCGCCACCGCGGCGGGCCAGCCGGCGACCGACGTCGATCATCAGCGCGGACCGCTCGACCAGGACGGCCCGGGTCACGCCGGGGAAGACCGCCAGCGCGGCCCAGGTCGCCGTCCCGGGACCCGCGCCCAGGTCGAGGACGGACCCGGGCCGCCAGTCCGGGCGGCGCAGCGCCACCTCACCGAGAACCGCGCGGGTGACCGCCAGCGTCGCGGGCAGTCGGGCGGCGAGGTAGGCCTGGACGTGATCCGCCGTCAGCTCGCCGTCACCCGGTGTGGCGGTGTTCGCGCGATACCGGTCGGACAACTCCCGGTAGGCGCGGGACATCGCCCGCGCCGGCGGGGTCCCCACGGACGCGCCCGTCTCGGCCGCGGCCGCGGCGAGCAGACCGGCCACCACACCCTCGCGTCCCTCGCGTCCCTCGCGTCCCGACCCGTACCGCACGGTCGAAGCGTAGCCGCGGTGCCACGGACCCGAACGAAATACGCTGACGCGAATCCCGCCCGGGGTGCCGCCGGTGCCCGTGGTGGGGGTCACGTCCAGGTCGACACGTCCAGGTCGACAACGTTGACCGACGAGCCAGCCGGCGGGGCAAGCCGACGGGTCAGAGCGAGGGCCCCGCGGTGGCCGCGGGAACCAGCCCGGCCGAGACGGTGTCGATGACGGCGGCCTGCTGGTCCGACAGATAGAAATGGCCACCGGGAAAGACCTTCAGCGTGAACGCACCGGTCGTGTGCGCCCGCCATTGTTCGGCCTCGGCCACGGTGGCCTTGGCGTCGGAATCCCCGACCAGCACGGTAATCGCCGTACCGATCACCGCGTCCGACGGGGCAGAATACGTTTCGATCGCCCGGTAGTCCGCCCGGGTGGGCGGCAGGATCAGCTTCAGTATTTCGGGATCGGCGAGGATGCGCGGGTCGGTTCCACCAAGCGCACGGATTTCCCGCAGAAARCCCTCGTCGTCCAGGAGATGCACGGATTCGGCGCGGGAGGCCGACGGGGCTCTGCGGCCGGATGCGAACAGCACGAACGGCACCGGGCCGCCCGCCGCCTCCAGCCGGCGGGTCACCTCGAAGGCGACGGTCGACCCCATACTGTGACCGAAGAACGCCAGCGGGCGGTCGGTGAGGGGACGCAGCACGTCGGCAATGCGGTCCGCGAGGGGTTCGATGGCCGTCTCGGGCCTCTCCGTCCGCCGGTCCTGGCGGCCCGGATACTGCACCGAACGCACCTCGGCGACCGGCGACAATGCCCTGGATAGCGGAACGTAGAAGCTTGCCGCGCCGCCCGCATGGGGAAAACAGACAAGCCGCGGGGCGCTCGCCGACGCCGGATGGAAACGCCTCAGCCACAGATCGACGTCACTGGACACGGCCACCGCCGCGGTCGGATACTCGCATGATGATAGTACACCGCTCTCGTGATGGAATCGAATTATCCGGGGAATCCCTCAGTCTCCAGCTTAGGCGATGCAAGGGTTCCCGGGGCTCTTTTCCGCTCGGCGTTCGACTCGGCGTTCGACACATCACCTCCGGCAACAGGACCACTAGGTGGCGGGCGGCCCGGTGTGGGAAACGGGAAAGTGTGGCGGGTTAGCAATGGCGGAGACTGTGGACCGTGACTAACCCTCTACAGTTCGGGCGCCGGGCGCCGGGGCGCCGGGGCGTGGYGGGTCGTCGACGGCCGCGGCCCGCATGCGGTCCACCACCAGTGTGGCGATCGCGGCGGCGACCGAAACGAGACCTCCGATGTAGAACCCGGCGCGGGCGCCACGGTGCTCGGTGAGCCAGCCGACGAACAGGGCACCTAGCGGCGTCGATCCCTGCAGGATCAGGGTATAGATCGCCATCACCCGGCCTCGGTACTGCGGATCGCTGCCGAGCTGGATGCGGTGGTTCGCCGCCTGAGCGAAGTAGATCGTCGCGAAGCCGGTAGGGATCAGGAGCACGGCCGCCGTGGCATAGCTGGGCGCCCAGCCGGTCACCGTCTCCAGCAGGCCGAACGCGAGCGCGGATCCGATCACCGTGCCGGCCGACGGGCGGGTGCGGCGGGCGGTCGTCACGAGGGCCGCGAGCAGCGATCCGGCGGCGAGCCCGCTGGTGAGCAGCCCGAAGGCCGCCGCGTCGGCATGAAATACCGTCCTGGCGAGCAGGGGCACGGTGAGCTGGAAGTTCAGGCCGAACAGCCCGATCGTCGCGACGAGTCCAAGCACGAGCACCAGGTCCTCCCGGCCGAGCACGTACCGCAGTCCGTCGACGACGCGGGTGGAGGTCGCCCGGCGCGCGTCGCGGTGCATCTCGGCCGGGCGCATCATCCGCAGACCCACCACCGTCGCGAGGTAGCTCACGGCGTTGAACATCATGACCGGGCCGGTACCGAAGCCGCCGATCAACGGGCCGGCGACGGCCGGGCCGGCGACCCGGGCGACGTTGAAGTACGCCGCGCTCAGCGCCGACGCGTTGGGGAGGAGTTCGGCGCCGACCAGCTCGCTCACGAATGCCATCCGGGTCGGCATCTCGACGGCGTTCACGAGACCGAGGCCCAGTGCGAACAGGCAGATGTGCCACAGCCGGACCGTGCCGGTTAACACCAGCAGCGACAGCGCCAGGGCGAGCAGTCCGGAGGCCAGGTTCGCGACGGTCAGTAGCCGGCGTTTGTCGTAGCGGTCCGCGAGCCTTCCGCCGTAGAGGGTCAGCAACAGCATCGGGGTGAACTGCAGGGCGGTCACGAGGCCCAGGGCTGTTCCCGAGTCGCCGCTCAGCGAAAGGACGAGCCAGTCCTGGGCCACGACCATCATCCAGGTTCCCGTCACGGACAACACCTGGCCACCCGCGAAGAGCCGGAAATTGTAGACGGACAAGGAACGGAAGGTGCCCTTGATGATGGTCTTCTCCTCGGGACGACGAAGTCATGAGGCGAACAGCGCGCCCGGCCCCACTGCCCACATCGACAATGATGGGGCGCGCGGCCGAGACTGTCCCCGTTCTCGTGTTCTCGCCGTTGGGACTGTTCTCACCATCGGTAGCGATTCTCACTGTCGGTAGCGATTCTCACCATCGGGAGCGCTGGGAAGATTCGCCCGGTCCCCGCCCACCGTGCGAGAAGCGACACTCACGGCGGCGCGGGCCGGTCAATGGTCAGATCGCGCGGCCCGGGTTGAGGATGCCGGCCGGGTCGAAGACCTGACGGAGCCGGAGTTGCAGGTCGTGGCTGCGTGAGCCGAGCTCCGTGGCGAGCCAGCGCCGTTTGAGCACCCCGACGCCGTGCTCGCCGGTCACCGTTCCGCCCAGGTCCAGCGCGGTGGCGAAGATCTGCTCGGCGGCGTGCCAGGCACGCTCGGGGATGGCGGGGTCGGCGGGGTCGACGGGGTCGACGGGGTCGACCACGATGATGGGATGCAGGTTGCCGTCGGCGGCGTGGGCCAGAGTGAAGATGTCCACGCCGGTGGCGGCGCCGATCTCGACGATGCGCGCGGCGGCCTGCGCCATCCGGYCGCGCGGCACGGCGATGTCCTCGATGAGCACCCGGCCGAGGCGCTCCAGCGCGGGTAGCGCCGAGCGGCGCGCGGCGAGCAGCGCCTCCGCCGTGGCCTCGTCCACCGACCGCCGGACCTTCCTCGCCCGCTCGGCGAGAATGCCCTCGACGGCATCGGCCTCCTCTCCCGCGCCCGACCCGTCGGTCTGGACGAGCAGGAAGACCTCGCCGGCGGAGGCAAGGTCGCTGCCGGTGGCGGCGTCGACGGCCCGCACCGTGCGGCCGTCGAGCAGTTCGGCCACGGCCACGACGATCCCGGCGACGCCAAGCGCGGTGACGGCCTCGGCGGCCTCGGCGAAGGTGTCGAAGAAGGCCGCCAGGGTGACCGTGGAGCGCGGCGCGGG
>NZ_MRUJ01000173.1:0-7094 GCF_002099325.1 Frankia sp. KB5
TCACCGCTCCCGGGATGTGGCCGGCGCGCGGGTCGATCGGTTCCACCTCGCCGCGATACCGCTCGGCCGCACGGGCGTCGAGGAGGACACCCTCGCGGGCCACCCGGGCGGCGCCGTCCGCGTCGAGCACCGGCAGCTGACCGGCGTGCAGGACGATGTCGCCGGGCGCCGAGATGATCTCGCCGGTCTCGAGCGGGAACCCGGCCTCCTGCCAGGCCGCGAGTGCCCCGTCGAGGATGCGGACGTCGGCGACGCCCGCCCAGCGCAGCAGCCACCAGGCCCGGGCGGCGGACAGCCCGCCGACCGCGTCGTAGACCACGACCGCACGCCCGGCGGTCAGCCCCCAGCGCCGGGCGGCCTGCTGGAGGTTGACGAGCTCGGGCAACGGATGCCGCCCGGCGGTCCCGCCCGGTGCGGCGGCGAGCTCGGTGTCCAGGTCGACGTAGACCGCGCCCGGCAGGTGGCCCTCGCGGTAGTGGTCGTGCCCGTGGGGGTCACCCAGGGCCCAGCGGACGTCGAGCAGCAGCGGCGGGCCGGGCGAGAGCAGCTCGTCGTGCAGACGTCTCACGTTGACGAGGACCTCCCCGAGCGCCACGCCGGCACGTGTCCTGCCGGCATCCGGGGCCACGTCGGCATAGGGGACCACGTCGGCATAGGGGACCACGTCGGCATAGGGGACCACGCCGGCATAGGGGACCACGCCGGCAGGTGCCGAGGCCAGCAGGGCGGCGAGGTCGGCCTGGTCGAATCCGCCCGGCGGCGTGCCGGTGCGCGCCGCGGTGGCGATCCGCCGCTGCACCCCGGCGTTGACCGGTGCCGCCAGCCCGTGCAGGCGGGCCAGCAGCACGATCTCGCCGTTGAGGAAGTCCGACTCGACCGACCCGCCACGCGCCAGGCTCTGCCAGGTGGAGCTGCCCTCCCGGGAGAAGCCGGGGATCTCGTGCGGAACGAGGCCGGACAGGTCGAGCCCGTCGTCCGGACAGACGCCGGCGGTCTCCACGCCGGCCGCGGCGAACACCCGCCGCGCCTCCTCGACCAGCACGGCAGCCGCCGCGTCGCGCAGCTCGCTCGGAGCGTAGATCGCGTCGAGGTTGTAGGCCAGATTGCCCAGCAGCTTGCCGGCCTTGCGTCGGTCGATGTCCGCGACGACCGCGACGGCGAACGAGGCTCGGCGCAGGTCGGCCGCGACAGCCTCGGCGGTCGGGTCGTCAACGGCGCCGCGAGGGGCGCGGCCCAGGTAGAAGGCCGCCGCGAGCGGGGCTGCCGGGGACACGACCTCGCCGGGTCGCACGTGCGAGGAGGGGCTGAGGACGACCGCGTCGATCACCGTGGCGAACCGGCGCAACGCCGTACGGGCGTTCTCGATCCCGTTCTGAAGCAGCACGACGGGCAGCGCCTCCGCCGCCGTGCGCCGCGTGCCGTCAACGTCAACCGGCCGCCATGCCCACTGCGCGAGCAGCGCCTCGGAGTCCTGCGACTTGGTGGCGAGGACGAGCACGTCGTCACCACGCAGGTCGACCTCGTCCGGGCCGCCGACGACGTCGAGGGGGATCCGCCGCTCGTCGGGCTCACCGCCGGGCGTGGCCGGCGGTCGGATGTAGCGCAGCCCGCCCGCCCGCAGCGCCGCGAGGTTCGCGCCCCGGGCCACGACGACGACGTCGATCCCGGCGAGCCGCAGCTCCACGGCGACGGTCGCGCCGACGGCCCCGGCTCCGATGACGATGTACCTGCGACTCACCGTGCGTACCCGCGACTCACCGTGCGTACCCGCGACTCACCGTGCGTACCCGCGACTCACCGTGCGTGCGTACCTGCGACTCATCGTGCGTCCTTTCCTTGGGCGGCGGCGAGTGCGGCCGCGAACCGTTGCCCGGGAATCGCGCCGAGCAGCTCGCGGGTGTGGTCCTGCGTCGGCGCGGTGAGGACGTCGGCCGCCGGAGCACTCTCGACGATGCGGCCGGCGCGCAGCACCGCGACCTCGTGGGCGAGCTGGGCCACGACGGCGAGATCGTGGGAAATGAAGAAGTAGGCGACCCCGAGCTCCTGCTGCAGCCGCAGGAGCAGGGTCAGGATCTGGTCCTGCACCGACACGTCGAGCGCCGAGACGGGTTCGTCGAGGAAGACCAGCTCGGGTTCGATCGCGAGTGCCCGGGCGATCGCGACCCGCTGGCGCTGGCCGCCGGAGAGCTCGATCGGCCGGCGGCCGCGGAACGCGGCGGGCAGGGCGACCTGATCGAGCAGCTCGCGCACCCGGGCGGCGCGGCTGGCCCGGTCGCCGACGCGGAAGGAGAGCAGCGGCTCGGCGATGCTCTCCCCGACGGTGAACCGCGGGTCCAGTGAGGAGAACGGGTTCTGGTGGACAAGCTGGAACCGCCGCCGCAGCGGCCGCAGCTGCGACCAGCCGGCGGAGGTGATGTCCTGCCCGTCGAGGTGGATCCGGCCGCTGGTCGGCTTCTCCAGGCCCATCGCGATGCGCGGCGCGGTGGTCTTGCCCGACCCGGACTCGCCGAGGAGGCCCAGGGTCTGGCCCGCCCGCACCGACAGGGACACCTCGTCCAGCGCCCGGAAGACCCGCTCCCCGCCCCGGGTCCGGGGCAGCCGGAAGTCCTTCGTGATCCCCTCTAGCCGCAGCAGCTCGGGAGCCGGGGGCGCCTCGGGGAAGCGCGGGACGAGGCCGCCGGTGGACGACAACGCCGGCGCCACCTCGATGAGGTGGCGGGTGTAAGGGTCGCGCGGGGTGCGCAGGATCGACGCCGGTGCCCCGCGTTCGACGACCCGGCCGCGCCGCATCACGACGACCCGGTCGGCCTGGTCGGCCGCGACCCCGAGGTCGTGGGTGATGATGAGCAGCGAGGTGCCGGACTCGGCAACCAGGCGGCCGAGATGGTCGGGGATCCGCCGCTGCACGGTGACGTCGAGCGCGCTCGTCGGTTCGTCGGCGACGATGAGGCGCGGATGCGCGGCGATCGCGATCGCGATGAGGACCCGTTGCCGCATGCCGCCGGAGAGCTGGTTCGGGTACTGCCGGGCCCGCAGGACCGGGTTGTCGAGCCCGGCCCGGTCGAGCGCCTCGACCACCTCGGCGGAGACGAGCCGCTTGTCAACGCCGCTGCGGCGCACGGCCTCGGCCACCTGCCCGCCGATCCGCATCGTCGGGTTGAGCCCGACCATCGGGTCCTGCGGGACCAGTCCGATCACCGTGCCGCGGATCGTCCGCAGCACCCGCTCGGACGCGCCGGTCACGCCGGTGCCCGCGACGGACAGCCCGGTGAGCTCCACGATGTTCCGGCCCGCCACGGCGTCCGCCTTCGTGCTCACCGTGCTCACGGCATTCACGCGCTCACCGTGTTCACCATGTTCACCGCTGCACCTCTTCGATCGTGCGGGCAATGTGGTTGAGGCTGAACACGACCAGCCCGACGAACAGACCCGGCAGCAGCGACAGCCAGGGGCTGGTGATGAGGAAGTTGCGCCCGTTCGAGATGAGTGTCCCCCATTCTGCCGCCGGTGGCGGGGCACCGAAGCCCAGGAAGCTGAGCGAGGAGATGACGAGCACGGCCGTCCCGAAGTCGAGGACCGCGAGCACCGCCACCGGACCCCACGAGTTGGGCAGGATGTGTTTCCACAGCACCCGACCCCAGGATGCGCCCCCGGTGCGGGCGGCCTCGACGTAGGCCTGGCCCTTGACCTGGAACACCTGGGCCCGGGTGGTCCGCGCGAACTGCGGCACGAGGGCCACCGCCACCGCGACCGCCATCGGCACCAGGCCGAACCCGAGGGCGGTGACGATCGCGAGCGCCAGCAGCAGCGGGATCGCGAGCAGAACGTCCACCACGCGCATGAGGAACACGTCGATCCAGCCGCCGAAGAATCCGGCGAGGACACCGATCGCGAGACCGACGACGACCGCGATGAGCACGGACGCCCCGGTTGCCCGGACCGTCATGGCGGAGCCGTGGATGACCCGGGTGAACAGGTCCCGGCCGAGTTCGTCGGTGCCGAACAGGTGGTGGAGGCTCGGGCCGCGCAGCTTCTCGGTGGGCGAGGTCGCGATTCCTGGCGAGGATGTTCTCGGGCATCAGTTCCTGCCTAGTTGACCCGGGGCGTCCACGCGACGCGTGGGTCGAGAAGCGAGTAGAGCAGGTCGACGAGCAGGTTGACGGTGACGAACAGGGCCGCGGCGATCAGGACGATCGCCTGCACGACAGGCACGTCCTGGCTGAGGACCGACTGCTGGGCCAGGAGCCCGATGCCGCTGCGGGAGAAGACGGTCTCGACGACCACGGCGTTCGCCACCATGTGGCCGACGAGGACGCCGAACAGGGTCAGCGCGGGCAGCACCAGGCTGCGCCACCCGTCCGTGCCCGTGGCCGGGAACCAGCCGAGGGAGAAGGCGAAGATCTGGATGAGCAGCAGCCCCACGAAGAAGGGCGGCAGCGAGATGGCGACGGCGGGCAGCCGGGGCAGCAGCGCCCGCGCCGGCCCCCACTGGAGGTAGCTGGCGAGGTAGGCGACCGTGACGCCGAGCACCGCCATGAGCACGACGGCGACCGCCGCGAGGGCGAGGGTCGTGGGCAGCTTGTCGGCGAGCAGCGCGCCGACGGTCGTGTTCTGGGTGAGCGAGAGGCCGAAGTCGAGGTGCAGCGCGTCCCAGAGGGGGCGAAAGTACTGCCCGGGCACGGGATCGTCAAGGCCGACGCGGACGCTGTCCTCGGCGATGTAGGTGACGTCGATGCCGTCGAGGTGGGCGGCGCCCTTGAAGGCGACCTTCACCGTGGTGGGGTCGACGACCGTCGTCGCCTTGTAGTTCGCCAGGTAGCTCAGGCCCAGCGTCGACTTGGCGCCGAGCGCGTGCAACCCGTCAAAGGCCGTCTTCACCGCAGCCGCGTCGAGCGTGGTGCCGTCGCTGAAGGTCACACCTTTACGCAGCGAGAACGTGTACTCGCTGGCGTCGGGGCTCACCGTCCAGCTGTTGGCCAGCCAGGGAACGATCTTCCCGGTGCTGGGATCCTGATCGGTCAGTGAGTCGGCGATGTTCCGGTCGAGGCTGCGCGTCTCTATCCAGTACACCTGGTTGGGGTCGACGCAGTTCTGGAGGTCCGACCAGAGGGCGATCTTCAGCCGCCCGCCGGGGACGGGGGTCCCGCCCGACGCCGTGCTGCCGCCGCCGTTCCCGCAGGCCGCGAGCGTGACGGTCGTGAGGACGGAGACGGCCGCTGCGGCCAGCCTTCGCGTCGTTCGGTGCCGGTGCGGGGTAGTCGGGGTAGTCGGGGTAGTCGGGGTAGTCATGGTGATGGTGCTCCTGGAGGTGCTCCTGGAGGTGCTCCTGGACGAGACGACGAGGTCGGCGTCGATTCGGGTGGTGCGGGCGGGGCAGGGGACCGCACAGCGGGAGCTGCGGTGGCGAGGGTCCGGCGACCGGCGATCAGCAGCGCCGTGTCCTCCTGGGGGGGATGGACGCGGACGCAGTGCACGTCGCGCAGGTGCCGTTCGAGCGGGTTGTGCCGCGTCAGGCCGGGGTTGCCGATGGCTGCGACGGCGGTCTGCACGGCGGTGATGGCGGCCCGGGCGACGAGGGGCTTCGCGAGCACCGCACGCTCCGCGGCGTCCGGCGCGCCCTCATCGAAGCGGCGGGCCACCCCGAAGGCGACCTCCTCGGCGGCGACGAGCTGCGCCTCGATCTCCCCGGCGATCGTCTGGATCCGCTCGGTGGTGGCGATCGGCCGGCCCAGCGACGTCGGAACGCGTTCGTTCGCGAAGCGCACGAAGAACTCCTGTGCGGCCCGCGCCACCCCGACATACAGGGCGGTGGCGCCGATCGTGACGGCGGCCAGGCTCGTGTCGGCAGGCTGGGCGGAGCGGGGCACCCCCCGGAAGTTCCCGGTGGGGATCTCGACGTCGGTGTAGATCACGTCGTGGGTGCTGCTTGCCCGCAGCCCGAAGTGGTCCCAGGTGCGCACGATGCGGATTCCGGGGCTGTCAGCCGGCACGATCGCGTGTCCCAGCAACGGGTCGTCGTCCTCGGTCGCCGCCCATGCCAGGTGGTAGCTCAGGCCCTCCGAGCTCGTCGCGTAGCCTTTGTGCCCAGTCAGCACCCAACCGTCGGCGGTACGACGGATCTTCGTGGCGGGCAGTCCGCCGCGGACCGGGGCGCCCAGCTCCGGCTCGGCCCGGACGGCGTTGAGCAGGACCGGCCGGGTCAGCGAGTCGGCGATCATCGTCCGGTAAAGATCGTCGGGCCAGAAGGGATCGCGGGCCTGCCGCACGTGCTGGAAGACGGTCATCAGGGAGCGCAGCGCCGTCGGGAGCGCAGCGCCGTCGGGAGCGCAGCGCCGTCGGGCCGGGCGGCGAGGACCGCGTCAACAGCAGCGACAGCAGGAGGATGCGAGGATCCCGAAGTCGACGACTCGCCGCCGCGTCAGCACGCACCGGCCGAGCGGGTCCCGCRCCCGACGGCAGGCCCCGGCCCGGGCCGTGACCAGCCCGTACGCCATGACCAGCCCATACTCGGATGCGCTCGACCTGCCGACCATGTTCCTGAGAGTGGTGCCTTTTCCAACCAATGTCCAACGCGGATTCGTGATCGAACTAATCACGAAACGTAATCAATTCGTGTTATAGTGCGCCCGTGTCCCCCGTGCTCGATGTAACGGCTTTGCGAAGTTTCGTCACCATTGCCGACTGCGGGGGCTTCCGCCGCGCCGCGCACCTGCTGTGTATCTCGCAGTCCGCCGTGAGCCAGCATGTCCGCCGGTTGGAGAAGGCGATCGGCCGCCCGCTGGTCGAGCCGGACGGTCGCGCCACCCGGTTCACTCCGGATGGTGAGCTGCTCCTGACCGCGGCCCGGCGGATCCTCGCCCTGCACGACGGCGCGCTCGAGCAGCTGGGGGTCGRCCGGCGGGAGGGCGGCGCGCCCGCGGAGCTTCGGACGATCACCGTCGGGGCGACCGAGCACGCCGCCGACCATCTGCTGCCGTTGTGGATGTCCACCCTGACCACCGGTTTTCCCGAGGCTCAGATCCGGTTCCGCCTCGACCGGGGAGCCCGGCTCACCGAGGCCCTCGACCAGGGGTACGTATTCGGAAGTCCCGTTG
>NZ_MRUJ01000174.1:0-28251 GCF_002099325.1 Frankia sp. KB5
CGCCTCCCGCGCGGCGGCAACGATCAGCGACTCCAGAGTCTCCTCGGGCAGACGGCCAAACGGGGTATGACCCCAGCCCACGATCTCCACGTCGTGGTCCACATCCAGTCCCTTCAACGCTCAGACACCCTTCACTGCTGAGACACCCCGGCAGGTCACTGCCAAGACACCCCGGCAGGTCACTGCCAAGACACCCCGGCAGGTCCGCCCGCCACGCCGGCACCAGGCTTCGTGCCCACCTGAGCCAGCCGTACCGGTGTCACCTTCCGCACGTCGTCGGCGGTGACGCCCGGCGCCGTCTCCACCAGCACCAGACCATCGGAGGTCACGTCGATGACGGCGAGGTCGGTGATGATGCGCTGCACGACACCTGTGCCGGTCAGCGGGAGCGTGTTCGCGGGCAGGATCTTCGGCGATCCGTCCTTGGCGCAGTGCTCCATCAGAACGATCACGCGGCGGGCGCCGTGGACCAGGTCCATCGCGCCCCCCATGCCCTTGACCAGCTTGCCGGGCACCACCCAGTTCGACAGGTCCCCGCGCTCGCTGACCTGCATGGCGCCGAGGATCGCCGCATCGATCTTCCCCCCACGGATCATCCCGAAACTGGTGGCGGAGTCGAAGAAGCTTGCTCCCGTCGCGGTCGTCACCGTCTCCTTGCCGGCGTTGATGAGATCCGGGTCCTCCTCGCCGGCGACCGGGTAGGGACCCAGGMCGAGGATGCCGTTCTCACTCTGCAACACGATCTCCACGCCGTCGGGCACGTGGTTGGGAACCAGCGTCGGCAGACCGATGCCGAGGTTGACGTAGTCCCCGTCGTTGAGTTCCGCCGCCGCACGGGCGGCCATGTCGTCCCGGGACCAGGGCATCTCAGGCACCTCCTGCAGCGGTTGTGACGGCACGCAGGGTGAGCCGCTCGATCCCCTTGTCCGCGGCCTGGCCGGGCGTCAACGCCACCACCCGCTGCACGAAGACTCCGGGCAGGTGGATCTCGTCGGGATCCAGCGCACCCGGCTCGACGAGTTCCTCCACTTCCGCGATCGTCACCCTCCCGGCCATGGCGCAGAGCGGGTTGAAGTTGCGGGCGGCCCTGCGGAAAACCAGGTTGCCGTGCCGGTCACCACGCCGGGCCCGCACCAGGGCGAAGTCCGGCCGCAGCGCCGTCTCCCGCACGAAGACCTGCGGCACCCCGTCGACCTCGAAGACCTCGGTCGGCTTGGGCTGCGAGGCCAGCGCCACCTCGCCCGAGGCGTCGTACCTGATCGGCAGCCCGCCGTCGGCGACCTGCGTGCCGACGCCGGTGCGGGTGTAGAACGCCGCGATCCCGGCTCCACCGGCGCGCAGCCGCTCCGCCAGCGTCCCCTGCGGGTTGAACTCGATCTCGACCTTCCCGGAGAGGTACTGCCGTTCCAGTTCCTTGTTCTCCCCCACGTACGACGCCACCAGACGGCGGATCCGCCCGCCCTCCAGCAGCAGCGAGTTACCCACACCCGGGATCCCGCAGTTGTTGGAAATGACGGTCAGGTCCGAGGCCCCCTGTTCGGCGAGCGCGGCAAGGAGCACCGACGGGATGCCGCAGACCCCGAAACCACCACTCGCCACGCTGGCCCCGACCGGAATATCGGCGACCGCCTCCTGCGCCGACGCCACGACCTTGTCCATCTCACCCCTCCTTCAGCAGGGCCCGGCACAGCAGAACCGTCTCGGGCGGCGCATCGGCCGGGATCGTGGTCAGCACAAGCCGGGCTTCGTCACGAGGCGCCTCGCCCTCGCCGTGCCAGAACGCATCGGGAAGGACGACAGCCCGCGTGACATCGCCGGCCAMGTCGACCGAGGAGGCGAATCGCACCGCCAGCGTCCAGTCGAAGTGCCCGGCCACATTGGTCAGCGAGGTATAGCCACCCGCCCGCTCCGGGAACTCCAGCGTGGCGGAGTCCCCGCGGCGGGCCCGGGCATCAAGGAGCAGCAGTCCCAGCGGCGGCGACCCCAAGCGCCCCAGCCATTCGGCGAGGTACATGGAGGCGCTGTCGGCGTGGTCCTCGCTCACCTCGTCCAGCCCCGTGCCGGCCCGGTCATGTGCCCGCAGCAACCACCTCGCGGGCGACGGCACCGACAGCACGACCCGTCGCCGGGTCGAGTCCGCCAGCGTGCGCATGGTCAGGACCAACCGCTCGACGGCGGGCTCGTCACCGAGCAGGGTGCGTAACGCATAGCCCGTGCGGCTACGCTTCCCCAGCGCGCTCACCAGGTCAGGCGTCGCCGCGAGATACGCGTCGTAGAACGCCTCGGCATTGACGAACACCGCATCCGGATCCAGCAGGGCCTGGACCTGGGCGACGTGCCCGGTCAGGGCGGCGAGGTCACCCCAGGGGATCTCGCTGCCCTGCCGTAGCACTGCCGTCGCGTAGGCGTCGTGGTCGATCACCAGCGCCCGGCCGCCGGGCGCGGCAGCGAGCAGGGCAGTGAGAGAAGACATTCAGTGCTCCTTGAACCTCAGGGCTCCGTAAACCTCAGGCGAGACGCTTGACGTCCTCGCCGTGCCTGTCCTCCAGCTCCCGCACGCGCGCCTCCAGCGCCGCGATCTTCAGCTCCCGGCGGTCCGGAATCACGATGATCGGCAGTTCCTTCAGCGGCGCCTTGACCCGCTGGGGACCGTCGATGGTGAACACCGTGGCGGTGAGGTCCTTGGTGTCGTCGCCCCAGGAGCCGTAGTAGAGGAGGTCCTTCGGCGGCTCCTCGGTGACGAAATCCTTGACGAACTCCGCGTAGGGCTTGCCGCGCGTCAGGCGCGTCTGGCGGACCCGCTCGCGGGCCTGCCTGGTGCCCTCGGCGTCGAGCCGGAAGGTGATCGGGTCATAGCGGACACCGAAGATCTCCTCGGCGACCTTCTGGCTGATCCGGCCGAGCTCGGCATCGCGCACCACCGACTCGGGCAGGCGCTCCAGCGGGTCGCCGTACCCACCACCGGCGCCCTGGGAGATCATGTAGAGCTCGCCGTCCTTGGCGCGGTCGTACTGCAGACCCATGTGATAGGTCGAGTACTTCCCGTCCGGGAACGGACGCTCGTTCATGACCTTCTCGATCGAGAGGTCGAACTTCTTGTTGTCCCGACGAATGTGCTCGTAGACATTCGTGCCCTTGACCATCGCCAGCGGGTAGGTGCCGCAGCCGTAGCCCCCGAACATGCCGTAGATGGACGAGAACTTCGCTCCGGAGGTCACCGTCATGAAGCCCCACTCCGGCGTGCCCTCGGCGGCCACGATCATCTCGTAGCCCATGCCGCCGGTGAACTTGCCGAAGCCCATGTTGTCGCGGACCAGGCGCTTGGCCACCAGCTGCATGAAGGGCACCTCCTCCTCCATGACCTCCTGCTCGGCCGTGTCGGCCATGGCGCAGAAGAGCGGCGAGACGGCGTCCTCACCGTCCCGGAAGGGCTTGGCTCCCCCGGGCATGCCGTTGAGGTCGGCACACAGGTTGCCGACCATGTCGCCGTGTTGGGTGACACCGCCCCACAGGAACGTGTTGATCTGGTTGAACCAGTTGGCCACGATGTTCGAGTACTTGTGCGGCGTGGAGAACGACATCTTTCCGTAGAGCGCCTGCATCATCGAGAAGCCTCGGAACGAGGCCTGCAGCGACTGTCCCATCGGGGCGTCGTAGGACGCGTCGGCCCAGGTGCCCTCGTCGGAGATGATCTCGATGCAGCTCATCGCCGCCGTGCAGCGCGGCAGGTCTGGCCACCAGAACGCCAGGATCGCCTGCATCATCATCGACTTCACCGAGCACAGCGGAGAGTTGATCGCCCGGTTGATGATCTCCGGTCCGGTGCCACGCAGGTCGACGGTCATCTTGTCGCCCTTGACGTGGATCCTGCAGGCGATCTTGATGAGGATGTTCTCCTTCAGCGTCGAGTCCATGAACTGGTTGAAGGAGTACGTGCCGTCGGGAAGCTCGGAGATCCGGCGGCGGACCTCCGCGTCGACGTCCTCGACGGTGACCCGCAGGGCCGCCACGAACGTGTCGACGCCGACCTCGTCGATGACCTTGTCGATGCGCTCCATGATCTTGCGTACCGCGGTGATCTTCACCTTCAGGTCGGCCAGCTGCAGCTTGGGGTCGCGCACCGAGTGCTGGAGGAAGGTCAGCAGGTCCCGGCGCAGATGACCACGCTCGACGATCTTGAACGGGCTCATCCGGAGGCCGTCGTCGAACGGGGTCTCCGAGCCCGACGGCATGCCGCCCGGCTCGCAGGCGCCGTTCTCGCCTTCGTGGATGGTCGCCGCCACCCACGCGATGATCTCACCCCCACGTATGATCGGCATGATCATCGACTGGTCGGTGTTGTGGACGTTGCCGAACCGGGCGTCGTTGTGGATGAATCCGTCGCCCTCGTGGATACCGACGGTCGGCTCGTCCTTCCAGTACTTCATGATGTACCGGATCGGGTGGTGCAGGATCGCGGAGAACGCGATCACCCCGTGGCAGGAGAGGTAGGACACGTCCCCGGCCGCGGTGTAGATCGCGGTCRTCAGGTCACCCCACTTCGCCCCGGGCGCGGCACCCTGCGCCTCGCACATCTCGTAGCCCTCGTCGAGCGCACCGGCAATCCGCTTGCGGATCCGCTCGACCACCAGCCGGTCGACACCGGCGGCGATCGCCGTCTCCTCCCGCGACGTCCGTTCCTGGATGGAGTGGTCACGCATGATCACCGGGTCGGGACCGAGGAAGAGGGTGGTCTCGTCCATGAACTGGTCGACCCACTCCCGCTCCTGGGGCGTGAGGGTGTTCTGCTCGGCGGCCTGCTCCTGCGTGGCGCTGTCGTCCGTGACAGTCATCGTCTTCTCCCTGGTGCGCTCGACGGTGTACTCGATCAGTCCTGCAGGAACCAGACGGCGCCCTGCACCGTCGGCTCCAGACGCCAGCCCGGCTCGACGAGGTAGGTGGTGTTCTCGGTGGTGACGATCGCGGGGCCGGGGATCACCCGCTCGTGCGACAGCGCGGCCTGGTCGTAGACCGGCGTCTCGATCGAGTCGTCCTGGCCGATGAAGTAGACCTTGCGGTGCGACACCTCGGTCGGCACCGTGCGCTCGCCGCCGGCCTCCAGCGAGTCGAAGTTGACGACGTCGCCGTCGACGTAGGAGGCCACCCGCACGGTCCCCACCCGGATCCCGGCTTCGGGTGCCGCGCTGCTGGCGCCGAACCGGTGGCTGTAGACATCACCGAAGGTGCGGATCATGTGCAGTACGTCGCCGACACCGTTCATCCGGTTGATGTCGAGGGCGACGGCCTGGGTGAGCAGCTGGTTGCCGTAGCGCATGTCCAGTTCCAGGCGGTACTTCACGTCGTCGGCCGCGAAGCCCTGACGCACCAGGTCCTCCCGGCCCCGGGCCTCGAGTTCCTCGACGATCGCGTTGAACTCCTCGTACTTGTCGTACAGCGACCGGGAGGTGGCGTTGTACATCGTGATGTGCACGCCGCGCTCGTGGAAGTGCAGCTGCTTCATGTTGCCGGCGCCGCAGGCGGAGAACACCGACGAGAACGGCGGGGCCAGGATCTGCTTGATGCCGGCATGGCGAGCAATACCGCAGGCGTGCAGCGGACCGTTGCCGCCGTAGGCGAGCATCGTGAAGTCCTCCGGCAGGTAGCCGCGCACCCGCAGCTCCTTGCCGATGCCGATCGCCATCTGCTCGTCAACACCGTCCTTGATCGCGCGGGCGATGGCGAGAACGTCCATGTCGAGCTGGTCGCACAGGTTCTCTTCGACGGCGAACCGGGAGCGCTTCGGGTTGAGCTTGATGTAGCCGTTGGCGTAGTTGTCCGGGTCCAGATAGCCGAGCAACAGGTCGGCGTCGGTCACCGTCGGACGCAGTCCGCCGCGGTCGTAGCAGGCCGGGCCGGGGTTGGAGCCGGCCGACTCCGGGCCGATCTTGATGGAGTTGTGAATCCGGTCGTACGACGCGATGGAGCCGCCGCCGGCACCGAGCGTGTCGAGGTGCACCATCGGCACCGACACCAGCCAGCGGTCGATGGTCGGCAGGAAGTCGTAGTGCTTCACGCCGCCCTCGGGCACCAGGCCGATGTCGAAGGACGTGCCGCCCATGTCAGTGGAGATCACATGGCCCAGGCCCGTCTCGTTCGACAGGTGCTCCGCGGCGCCGACGCCGGCGATCGGACCGGAGTGGATGGTCTGCAGGGCGTCGGTGGAGTTCATCTGCGCCATGCCACCGGAGTTGTGGATGACCAGCATCGGCTTGCCGTAGCCGGCGTCGCGCAGGTTGTTCGAGAGCTGGCTGAGCGCGTGAAACATGATCTCGTGCAGGAAGCCGTCCACGATGGTGGAGGTCGCCCGCACGTATTCGCCCTTGCGACCGGAGACCTGGTGGCCCAGCAGCACCGGGATGGCACCCAGCTCGTGGGCCGGGAACTCGTCGAGGATGATCTCCTGGATCGCCAGCTCGTGCTCGGGGTTCTCGGTGGCGTTGACCAGCGAGACCACCAGGGCCTCGGCGCCGGCATCCACCAGCTCACGGACCACCGTGCGGACGTCCTCGGGATCGAGCCTCGCCACGATCGTGCCGGCCGAGTTGACGCGTTCCTTGACCGAGCGGATCAGGTAGCGCGGCACCAGCGGTTCGGGCCGTTCGGCTGCCGGGAGGTTCTGTTGCATCGAGTAGTCCAGGCCCTCGCCGTACCCCCGGCCGCGGGAGAGCGGGATGGTGTCCTCGAAGCCATGAGTGACGATCGCCCCCACCTTGGGTCCCTTGCGCTCGATGAGAGCGTTGGTGCCCAGGGTGGTGGCGTAGCGGACCGAGTCGACCTCGGTGAGCACGGTGCCGCGGTCCAGTCCGGCCCGGCTGCACGCCAGGTCGAGCGCCTCGTTGAAGCCCAGCGCCAGGTTGTGGTGCGTGGTCAGCGCCTTCGCCTCGACGTAGGTCTCGTCCCAGACGAAGAAGCAGTCGGTGAAGGTGCCGCCGATGTCGACGGAGATACGTTTCATTGTCTCGGTTCTCCCTGCGAGATCAGCGGATGTGGCCGGTCGCCTTGTGCATGGCGGTGTATTTCTGCGCGTCCTCGCCGGGCCCGTAGTTGTGGACCTGCTCGGGGTCGACGCCGCGTTCCTCCCACTGGGTGCGCAGCGCGGCGACGTCGATGACGAGATCGGCCGTCGGCGGGTGTCCCGGGGGCACGTATTCGGTCTCGATCTGGGTGGCGCAGCCGGGGCAGTAGAACTCCAGGATCCGGCAGTACGTCGGGTCCGGGGAAAAGGTGAACTCGTAGCGGTCGGGATCGATGATCGGCTGGTGGATCTCCCGTGGGTCGCGGTCGTAGACCAGGCAGCCGAGTTTGTAGTTCCCGTGGGCAGACCAGATGTCGCGGCCGCACACCCGGCAGACCCAGCGCTCGGTGTCGAGGTCGATGACCAGGTATTCGGTCATGGGGACCCGCATGATGACTTTCCTCTCGTAGCTGTCAGGGGACGCTCGGGGCCGTCAGGGGAGGTCAGTGGGTGTCGGTCAGCAGCAGGTCCCCCGAGGCGGTGACCCGGAACTGCCAGCCGGGCAGCACGCGGGCGGTGAAGAACGGGCCCTCGACGATCACCGGGCCCTCGCCACTTCCACCGGGCGGCATCTCGGCGAGCACGAACACCGGCACCTTGTCGACCTGGTCGGGCGCGGAACGGACCAGGCGGGTCTCATTGCTCGTCACCCGGATCGCGGGCACGTCGGTGTCGGGAGCAACGTCGGGGTGCGGCAGCGCGGCCGTCACCGACAGTTGCAGGGAGACCTGCTTCCCGGGGAAGTCCGCGGCGTCGCCGGACTGGTACGGCCTGGTCTCCACCGGCGACCCGTCGGTCTCCTCGATGGTGAGCAGTACCTCGGTGCGGCAGTCGTCGAGGTCGTAGCCCTCCTGGAAAATGTCGCGCCTGGCCCGGGCAAGCATCTCGTCGTACGTCGCCGCGGTGCTTGCCGTGGTCGGCTCCGGCACGCCGACCTCGTAGGTCTTGCCGATGTCGGAGAAGGCAATGCCGAACGCGGAGAAGACCGCCGCCATCCGCGGGATCAGCACCTTCTTCACCCCTGCCGGACGAGCGGCACCAACGGCGCTCATCGGGCCGGCGCCACCGAAGGCGATGAGGGTCGAGTTCTCCTCGATCAGGTGCGCGAAGGAGTGTGCCAGCGCCTCGAAGTAGGCCCGCTCCATCCGGATCAGCGACTCCTCCAGGCTGATGCCCAGCGGCTCGGCGATGGTCTCGGTGATGACCGCGGCCGARCGGTCGGCGTCGAGCCGGAAGGTGYCGTCGAGGTAGGTGCTGGCGTCGAGGACGCCGAGCAGCAGGTTGACGTCGGTGATCGTGGCTTCCTTGCCACCGAAGCCGAAGCAGGCGGGGCCGGGGGCCGCCCCCACACTGCGCGGCCCGACCATGATCTGCCCGTCCACCACCGAGATCACCGAGGACCCACCGACCCCGGTCGAGTGCACGTTGCTCATCGGGTAGGAGATCGGGACGCCCTCGATGGTGCCGCGCTCATCGGCCGCCGCCGCGCCGCCGCGGACGACCCCCACGTCGGTGGTGGTGCCGCCGATGTCCATCATCAGCGTGTGATCGAGGCCGTACGTGCGAGCCAGCGCCGCCGTACCTTCCAAGCCGCCGCGCGGCCCGGAGGAGTACGTCTTCAGCGCCACCGCCTTGGCCACCCGCGAGGAGGCTCCGTCGTTGCGGTAGACCAGCAGCGGGTTGAGCACCCTGTACGACTTCAGCCGCCGCTCCGCCCCGTACAGGAACCGCTCCATGGTCGGGTGCAGGAACGAGTTGAGCACGCACGACCACACCCGACGCGGGTGGTCCCGGTCGCCGGCGAGGGACCACGAGTACAGGAGCGGGATCGAGCCGAGCAGGTGCCGCGGGAACTTGCGCAGCAACACGCTGCGTAGGCGACGCTCCTGTTCCGGCGACTCACCAGCCACCACCACCCGGGCGGCGCCCAGGGTGGTGAGCTGGTTGATCCGCTGGACGACTTCGAAGTCGATCTCCTCATCGGTCGCGCCCATGTCGATGGTGAGCATCCGGTCGGCGATCAGGCCGTCGAAGAGGTCCTTCTCGGCTTCACCGCCGCGCATCCGCTCGAACAGGCCCGGCATCGTGGTGAGGATGCCGATCATCGGRCCCCGCCGCTCGACCAGGGCGTTGGTGCCCTGGGTGGTCGAGTATCGGATGTGCTGCGTAGCGTGCAGCAGCTTCTCCGTGTTGGCTTCGCCGTAGAGGGCGACCGAGGCCTTCTCGATCCCGTCGAAGAGGCACTCCGACAGGTCGTGCGGAGTAGTGAGGGACTTGGTGTAGGTGAACTGGTCGCCATCCCAGACGCAGATGTCGGTAAGCGTGCCACCGTTGTCGATGTTGATCAGGGTGTCCATGACGCTCCTCGGTTCGTGACTCCCTGGGTTCCATGCGCAGGCCCCGTTGTTGGGACAACCCTGCTGGTGTCCCACCGGGTGTCGGTGTCCCAAAATTGGACACTCACTGCTCTTGGATGTGGCGTGGCTCTCAGCCACGATGTTCTTCCACGGGGCCATCCAGGACCCCCGAGGAGGTGCACATGCCGGACACCGCGAACCGCCTCTTACGGGTGGCCGCAGCCCGGGCGGACTTCCTGGAGTGCGGCCGCGCGGGTGCCGTCGGTGTCCCCGACGTGCTCGCGGCATCATGGGAACGCAGCCAGGCGGCCGGCGTCGACAGCGCACGGCCGCACAGCGACTACATCGACGACATCGACACCGGGTCCCGGCTGGTGCGCTGCGCACGCCCGGTGCTCACTCAGCTCGGCAACGACACCGCGGACCTCCCGCTGGTCATCGCCCTGACCGACCACAGGGCCAGGCTGGTTCAGCGCATCGACTTGTCATCGACGGTCGGGCGGTTGCTCGACAGGGTCGAATTCGCGCCAGGGTTCAACTACTCCGAGTCGATGATGGGCACCAACGGTGTGGGCACCGTGATCGAGGYCGGTCAGCCGGTCAGCATCGTCGGGCCGGAGCACTTCACCGAGCCCCTGCAATGCTTCGCCTGCACCGGCGCCCCGGTCATCGATCCTCTCACCGGCCGGGTGGAGGGAGTGCTGGACATCTCCACGCTCACCCAGACCTGGAGCCCGCTGATGCACACCTTGGTGAAGAGCGCCGCCAAGGACATCAGCCGCAACCTGTTACTGGATCGCAGCCAGTCCCAGCAGGCCGTTTTCGAGACCTACCTGCGCGTCGAAGYCCGGGCGTCCCGACAGGCCGTCTTCGCCTTCGGTGACTCGGTCTTCATCGCCAACACCCCGGCCCAGGGCCTGTTCGACGCCAGCGAGCAGCTGACCCTGCGCGAGCACGCGACCTTCCTCATGAGCCGCCGCGACCGGGTGAGCGACACCCTGGTCCTGCCGGGGGGACGCATGGTCCATATCCGGGGCACCCGGATCCTGGCCGGCTCCGAGGTGGCCGGCATGGTGGTGATCGCCGACCTCGTCGCCACGGAGAAGGCCGGATCGCCGGGCGACTTCACCGAGCAGGTGCTGCCACAGATCGCGGTCGCGACCCTGCAGACCTCCCGCATCGCCGGCGACCTGTACCGGCCGCACGAGACCATTACCGGTGGTCGGTCACCGGCATGGGTACGCGCGTGCGACAAGCTGCGCGAAGCCCTCATAGCGAAGAAGCCGGCGATCGTGCTCGGTGAGACCGGCACCGGCAAGTTCACCCTGGTCGCCGAGATCTTCCACGCCTCACACCCGGGCGGCCGAAGCGTGTCGATGGACGCCTCCCAGCTGACCATCGAGAACTCCGAGACCGACATCGACTCACTGCTCGCGGGCAAGCCAGAGCCGACCCTCTACATCGTCCGCAATGTCGACCAGGCCAGCACCGAAGGGGTCGAACAGCTCGACGTGTTCTTCACTGCGATCGGCAGGCTCGACAACCCGACCTCATTCGTTGCGACCCTGTCGGACTCCTCACTGGACTCCGACCTGCCGTTCCACGCACTCCTCGGCCACTTCGAGGTAGCGATCACTGTGCCGCCGCTGCGATGCCGTACCGATGACCTCACCGCCATCACCTCGTCGGTCCTGCGCGACATGGCCCCCAACCGCAAGGTGCGGCTCAGCCCAGCCGCCGAGCGGATCATCGCGCGCTACTCCTGGCCACGCAACGTCTCCCAGCTGCGCGAGGCCCTCGAACACGCGCTGCGGCGGCGACCGGTCGGGGAGATCCAGGCCCAGGACCTGCCGGCCTACTGCCAGACCACCTCGCGGCACGTGCTCACCCCGCTGGAGGCAGCCGAGCGGGACACGATCGTCGCCGCTCTCCAGGAGACCGAGGGCAACCGAATGCTGGCGGCCACCAGGCTCGGGATGTCGCGGTCCGGCCTTTACCGCAAGCTGAAGGCCTACGGCATCACCGCCTGACGGGCATCACCGCCTGACGCGTCCCCGGTGGGACGGACCGCCCTTGGCTCAGTCTGAACCAGGGCATGCCCCGCGCCGGCGGTCCGCATGAAGCGGAGAGGTATAAGCCCGTGCAGCCGTCTCATGTTGAGACCGCCTTCCCGCCGCCCATGGGGTGTGATGTTGTGTGATGCAAATCACCCGAATGACGTGGTCGTCACCCCGAGTACAGCCCAACCAGTGACCCGCCCTGGCTTCGGTGACCGTCCGCGCTCACACCGTAAGGAGTCGTATGAGCCGCCAGCGCCCGACGGCGATGCGTGAGACCTACCTATTGATCGACAGACTGTCGGCGGAGTTCGGGCAGGCGCGGTGAGTGAGTACGGGAAAGCCACGCGACGCGGGCTGCTGGCCAGTGCCCCGCTGATCGCCGCGGCGCCCATCACCACGCTTGCGGCCTCGATCACGGCAGCTGAGCAGCACACCTCGAGTGAACAGCACACCTCGATGCCTGCAAGCCATCCGGCCACAGGCCACGGGGCGATGATCGGCCCCGGGGTCCCGRCACCAGGCGGCCCCCACGACCTCGACGACCTCCTCCACCCGCCGCCGGCTCTGGTACATCAGCCCGGCCGAGTGCGCGAATACAAGATCTTCGCTATGGACAAGGAGATCGAGATTGCGCAGGGTGTCACCTTCCCGGCCTGGACGTACAACGGCACGGTTCCCGGTCCGGTCATCCGCGCGACCGAGGGTGACCTGCTACGCGTGCGGTTCACCAACGGCAGTATGCACCCGCATACCATTCATTTCCACGGGATACACCCAGCGAATATGGATGGTGTCTTCGAGATCGTCGATCCCGGTGGAACCTTCGTTTACAATTTCCCGGCGACCCCCTACGGGATGCACATGTACCACTGCCACGCGACGCCGCTCAAGAAACATATTGCCAAGGGCCTTTACGGCGCATTAATCATCGATCCACCGCAGCCACGCCCGACGGCGCGGGAGTTCGTCATGGTCATGAACGGCTTCGATACCGACGGCGACGGTGAGAACAACTTCTACACGGTCAACGGGCGCGCCTTCTACTATGCGCGCTATCCCATCCAGATCAAACGCGGCGAACTGGTCCGGATCTACCTGGCCAACCTGACCGAGTTCGATCTCATAAACTCGTTTCACCTGCACGGCGAGTTCTTCCGCTACTACCCGACCGGCTCGGGGGACCAGTACGAGTACACGGACACGGTCATGCTCTGCCAGGGCCAACGCGGGATCATCGAGATCGAATTCCATTACCCGGGCCGCTTCATGTTCCATGCCCACCAGTCGGAGTTCGCCGAACTCGGCTGGATGGGATTTTTCGAGGTGACCAACTCATGACCAGCGAATCCCGACGGTTCCCGGAGGCCTCGCGGTCGGGCGGCCTGCGCTGGCGGCTGTGGGCGCTGGTTCCGATCACCCTGCTCGGTGCGGTCGTCTGGTTGTTCACGTCCACCGGAACGTCACTAACCGGACTCATCCGCGCCAATCCTCCCGCACCCGACGAATTCGCCGTTCGCCGCGTCGTCTTCGAACCGGGCGAGATCCGCATCCACGTCACCAACCCCCAGCATGCCGACCTCACCATCGCCGTGGTCACAGTCGACGACGCGATCGTGCCTTTCACGGTGGATGGTGGAAGCGTCCTGCATCATCTGCGTTCGGCCACCATTGCTGTCCCCTACCCGTGGATACCCGAGGAGCCGATCGCGGTCGGGGTGACAAGCTCCACCGGAATCCAGACCAGCAAGAAGATCACAGCGGCGGTCGAGACGCCCGGCGTTACCGGCCGCAGCATCCTTGGCTACACAATCATCGGCTTCCTCGTCGGCGTGGTACCGATCGCGCTCGGACTGGCCTGGCTGCCCTCGCTACGCCGGGCCGACTCCCGCTGGACCAGCGGCTTTCTGGCGCTCACCGCTGGTCTGCTCACCTTCGTGGCCTTCGACGCCCTCGGCGAGGCATTCGAACTTCAGGCCGGCCTGCCCACCAGCCTGCACGGTACCGGGGTGGTCCTGTTCGGTGTCGCCGCCAGCTACCTTGCCCTGACCTTCGTCGCCAGCCGCCTGTCCGGCAATACCGGTGCCGGGCTGAGCGGAGCCACGCTGGCAACGCTCGTCGCGATCGGTATCGGCCTGCATAATCTCGGTGAGGGCCTGGCCATCGGCTCCTCCTTCGCGCTGGGAAAGCTCGTCCTCGGCACGTTCCTCATCGTCGGATTCATGATCCACAATATCACCGAGGGACTTGGCATCGCGGCCCCGCTCGCGGAACAGTCCGAGGTGAAGGCGCCCCGGCTCGTCAGCCTCGCGCTTGTCGCGGGTGCGCCCGCCATAGCCGGAACCTGGATCGGTGGATTCCTCATCAACGACGTCCTCGGGGTGCTGTTCCTGTCCATCGCGGTCGGAGCAGCCCTGCAGGTCGTCGTCGAGATCGGACGCCGCCTGGCCCGCCGGGCACCCGGCGGGCTCGGCACCGGTCACGTCCTCGGGGGATTCCTCGCCGGCATCGCCGTCATGTACACCACCGGACTGCTCACCGGCTGAGCGCGGATGGACCCCCAGGCACAGAAGCGGGAGCCGGTGGCGGCAGGAGTTCTCCAGGCCGCCACCGGCTCCCGCTGTCAGTTCGACGTTGAAAAGCGGTTGACCGGGCTGGGACAGCTGTCCGATCACTTCCGTGTTGGTCGCGAAGCCGGTCCGGCGGTAGGCGGCCCGCCGGACCGGCGTCATCCGCTCCGGAAACGGTGGTGCTGACCGGACGCGAGACCGTTCCTGCCGTGGCGTGTCGGCAGCTGCCGACACGCCCACCGGCCGCCTGACGATCAGGCGATGTTGGAAGGCCGGACCAGGCCCTCCGCGAGATCCCCGAATCCGGGAGCGATCACGGCACCCGGGTTGCCGATGACCTCCTCGACAACCAGGGTTTCCGTTGTCAGCAACAGCGCGGCGATCGACGCCGCGCTCTGCAGCGCGCAACGGGTAACTTTCACCGGGTCGATGACACCGAAGCCGGCCATCTCCCCGTATTCTCCGGTCGCGGCGTTGAAACCGTGACCGCGCGGCAGCTCGGCGACCCGCTTGACCACTTCGTCGCCGTCGTAGCCGGCGTTGATCGCGATCCAGCGCAGTGGTTCGGCGATGGCCCGCCGAACGATCTCCCTGCCTTCGGCGGCGTCGCCGGTCAGCGTGAGCTTGTCAAGGGCCGAGGCCGCTTGCAGCAGTGCGGTACCACCGCCCGCCACGACACCTTCGGYGAGAGCAGCCCGTGCCGCCGCGAGGGAGTCCTCGACCCGGTGCAGCTTCTCCTTCAACTCCACACCGGTCACGGCGCCGACCCGGATCACCGCGACGCCGCCGGACAACCGGGCGATCCGGGTCTGCAACGTGTCCTGGTCGTGGGGGTTCTCCGCCCGTTCAAGCTCCCGCTTGAGCTGGTCGATCCGGGCATGGATCTCGGTGGCGGAACCGGCGCCGTCGACGATCGTAGTCGCATGCTCGGTAATGGTGGCCTTCTTGCAACGCCCGAGCTGGCCGAGGGTGACCCGGTCCAGGGAAAGCCCGGCATCCGCGGTAATCACCTGACCGCCCAGAAAAACCGCGAGATCGTTGAGCTCGGCCAACCGACGGTGACCGAAACCGGGTGCCCGGACCACCGCGGACCGGAAGGTCCCGTGCACATTGTTGGCGACCAGCATGCCCAGTGCCGGTCCCTCGACGTTCTCCGCGAAGACGATCAACTGGCCGCCGGCCCGGGTGACCAGCTCGAGGACTGGCATCAGGGTCTGAACCTGAGAGATCTTCTCGTTGGTCAACAGGATGTAGGGGTCGGTGTAGGCGGCCTCCATCCGCTCGGTGTCGGTGACCATGTACGGCGAGAGGTACCCGTTGTCCAACTCGATACCGTCCACGAAGCTGACCTCGAGTCCGAAGATCGGGGATTCCTCGACCGTGACCACCCCGTCGCAGCCGACCCGGCCAAGGGCCGCGGCCACGACGTCGCCGATCCGGGCATCGTTGTTGGCGGCGAGGGTCGCCACCCGGGCAAGATCGGCCTCGCCCTCGACCTCTCCCCGGTACTTTTCAAACTCCTCTAGCAGGGCGGCCACGGCAGCCTCGATGCCGTTCTTGAGAAACATCGGGTTGGCGCCCCCGTCCACGGCATGCAGACCCTCCCGGACGAGGGCCTGCGCGAGCACGGTGGCGGTGGTGGTTCCGTCGCCGGCAGTGCCGTTGGTCTTGGTCGCGACCTCCTTGACCAGTTGCGCCCCCATGTTGGCGAAGGGGTTACGCAGCTGGATCTCCCTGGCTATGGTCACACCGTCATTGGTGATGGTGGGCGGCCCGGTCAGTTTTTCGATGACGGCGTTGCGGCCCTTTGGACCCAGAGTCACCTTGACGGCGTCCGCCAGGGCATTGACCCCGGCCTCCAGCAGGCGGCGCGCCTCGACATTGAACCGCAGATCCTTGGCCATCTCTTCCTCAGTCCTTCCGCTCCGCATCCGTCAAGGCGGGCCGATGGCGGCACGATCGTGGCTGCGAGCAGCTGGCGGGGCATGGTGGCGAAACCAGCCCCACCTGGAGCCCGATCCGATCGCACAGTCGCGCCGCCGGAGCCCTGGGTTCCCGAGCCACGCACAGATCGGGTCCGAGTGATCAGTAGATCAGGGGATCAGGATCGCCCGACCGCGCACCTTGCCGTGGTGAAGGTCGTCGAGCGCCTGGTGGAACTCTGCCAGGGGGTAGGCACTCGTGTGCAGGGTGACCTTGCCACGGGTTGCGAGAACCATCAGCTCAACGAGGTCGCTGTACGATCCGACCAGGTTACCGATGAAGTTGATCTCAGTGGAAATGATGTCGATGGTGGAGACGTTCAGCACCCCGCCATAGCCGACAACATAATACGAACCGGCGCGACGCAGCATGGCGACACCCGCCTCGATCGCACCGCCTTCGCCGACAAAGTCGATGACTGCCTCGGCGCCGCTGCCCCCGGTGAGATCGAGTACCGCGGACACCTCGCTGCCGTCGGCCCGCACCGTGTGGTCGGCGCCCAGTTCGCCGGCGAGCCGCAACGCCTCGGCGGAGCGGTCGACGACGATGATCTCGGCTGGGGTGAGGGCACGCAGCACCTGCACACCGATGTGGCCCAGACCGCCGGCTCCGATCACCACGACCCGGTCACCGGGACTCAGCGCCGCGGCTGCCTTGCGTGCCGCGTGATAGGCGGTCAGTCCGGCGTCGGCCAGTGCCGCCACATCCGCCGGTTGCAACGACGGGTCGAGTTTGACCACCGACCGGGCGTTGGTCCGCAGCAGTTCGGCGTAGCCGCCGTCGCTGTCGATTCCGGGAAAGGACGCCCGGGCGCAGTGCACGTCGTCGCCGTCCCGACAGGCCCGGCATAGCCCGCAGGTGACCAGCGGGTGCAGGATGACCGGGTCGCCCACGGCGATGTCGCTCACCGCCGAACCGACCTCGTGCWCCCAGCCGGCGTTCTCGTGGCCGAGCACGTACGGCAGGGTCACGCCCGACTTCTGCTCCCACTGCCCTTCGATGATGTGCAGGTCGGTCCGACAGACACCGGCGCCGCCGATCCTGACCACCACGTCCAGCGGATGGAGGATCTTGGGCTCGGGGACGTCTACCAGCCGCGGCGCGTTGTCGTACTTGATGACCTGGACGGCCCTCATCGGCCCACCTCCACGTTCGTCGCTGTCACGTCACTGTCACGTCATGGGTGTGCGGTCCACCGTGCCGTACCGCGTCTCCAGCAGACCGCGGCAGACCGTGGTGTTCGCGTCGATCGTCACCCGGACGGTCCGGGCAAACCGCAGCCGGAGGGGCAGCGCCTCGCGATCGATCGGACGGCCGTCGTCGTCAACGAACAGCGGCGCCTCGGGAGCCAGGGACAGTCCGAGGGCATCCCGTCGGCGCAGCAGGCTGCGTCGTTCCGGTGACTCCGGCATGTCCGCCAGCCGGGCCCGATCCAGCGACTCGGGTGACCAGCCCGCGGCTACCAGGCGCTTGGCCGCGCCTTCCAGGCTGGCGGTGTGCGCCTTRCGCAGGAAGGTCATCCGCAGGTCGTCGAGGCCTCCGGTGGCCTCCCCAGGAAAACTCGCCGGGAAACCGTCTCCGGCGGCGACTCCGGCGTTGATCTCTTCGGCAGCGAAGTGATCCTCCAGGGCCACGTCCACCTCGGTGACTCCTGGCAGCTCCTTCACCACGTCGTGCGCGTCGGACACCATCAGGTAGGCGAAGTTCGGCGCACAGAAGTAGGTCGGGAGTCTGAGCCGAACCTGCACCCGCCCGTCCTGGACCACCAGAGCACGGACGAATCCCAGCTCGGTGACGGGCTGGTCGAGCTCTGGGTCGTACACCCGCCCCAAAGCTTCCCAGACGTCCGCGGCCAGGCCGGTCCTACTGGTTACTGTGGGTGTGGTCATACGGACTGCCCTGCGCCCACGAGAGGCGTCGACGCCGGAGAACCGCTGCCCGCCCCGCTAACCTCGGCCGGTACCTCGATGTCGTAGAGCGCGGCCGCGTTGAGACCGAGAATTTTGCGCTTGATGTCGGGGGTGAGCACGCCGTACTCGGCCTGCATGTCCGCCGGGATCTGGAAGTCGACGAACTTCTCGACCAGCCACTTGGGGTGCCAGATCGCGTAGTCACTCGAGAAGGTCAGCCGGTTCTCGTCGAGCCAGTAGAGGAGCTCACCGATGATCTGCGCGAAGTAGCGCGGCCGGCTGTGGATGAACGGCATGGCCACCGCGAGYCCACCGTAGACATTGGGCTCCTGCGTGGCGATCCAACAGAAGTCCTCCAACCGGGGCAGTCCGACGTGTTCGATGATGAACCGCAGCTCGGGGAATTCGGTGGCCACATCATCGACGTCGGCGACATCGAACGCGTCCCGGTTCAACGGGTAGATCGTCGGGCCCTTGTGGATGTGGATGTTGCGGATGCCGAGTTCCTGGCACTTCTCCAGATACCGGTAGACCCACGGGTCGGTCAGCTTGTAGCCCTTGGACTCGCCCTTCCACTCCGCCGTGTAGAGCTTCACACCCTTGAGGTTCCAGCGTGCCGCCAGGTCCGCCAGCTTCGACAGGCCCAGTTCGCCGTCACGCGGGTCGAAGGCGCCGTTCACGATGAACTTGCCGGGGTACCGCTCGGCGAGCGCGCCGTCCTGCTCGGTGGTGTTGAAACCATTCCGGTAGAAGTCCGTCAGATAAGTGGGCTGGAAGATCCCCTTGTCGACGTAACCGTCCTCGAACAGGTCCTTCACCATGACTTCCGCAGAGTACTTCTGGAACTTTTCCCGCGGCCAGAGGTACTCCTGCGGGCTCAGATTCACATGGTAATCGTAGAAGCAGTCGATGAAACCTTTGCCGTAGCGGTTCGCCTGGTTTTCCGGGCTCCCATCCCAGAAGTGCAGGTGGGAATCCACGATGAAGTATCGCTCATTGTCCTTGACGTACATGTGGATATCCTCCGAAATATCATCACGGCCGGTCCACGCCGGGCCGGATGAGCCCGGCGTGGACCGTGCCGTTCGCCTCGGATCAGGTCAGTTAGTGACGACTTTCAGATCGAAATCGATGTACTCCGCCGCGTCCTCGGGGTTGGCGAACAGTACGGTCTTGTCGTCGAGATGCACCATCCGGCCGTAGTGCGTGGACATGATCTCTTCGAAGTCGGACACACCGAAATCGAAACCGAGCGCATCCGAGATCTCGTCGAAGTCAAATTCGATCTTACGTTCGCCGTCAACCCGGATCATGGACGGATACTCCTCGACGCGGATACCGGGCTTGCTCCGCATGACGTCGGCGACGACATATCCGTTCTGGTTGTTCATCAGGGTGACGCCGCACATGTTCGACGAGGTTCTATTGGATTTACCGAGCTCTGGGTTTCCGTTCGCGGTGGTCACTGCGTCAGCTCCTTCGGCTCGGGCAGACCAAGGTCGGAAAGGACGGCCCGGAATCCGTTGACCGTAGCGTCGAGGGATTCCGAGAAGGTGATGACTTTCTCCTGCGGCTGCGACCAGATCGGCTGCAGTTCATGGGCCGCCTTCAAGCTCAGCGGAACCCACCGGGACAACCAGCCGGAAAGGGTCTCGACGTTGCCTGCGCCGAACTTCTCGTCGGTGATGAGAAGCTTGAGCAGCGCGCGGGTGTAACGCAGGTCGCGCTCGTAGTCGTTCTCGCCGGTTCCGACCAGGGTCGGCGTGACGTAGTCGCCGTTACGGGCGGCGATCTGCATGACGAGGTGGCTGCGGAATAACACGCCGACCAGCGACTCGAACACGATGTTCGCGGCGACGAGTGCCTCCGCCCAGTCAGCGACCGCGGTGATCCGCTCGACGTTCTCCCGCACCGGCTGCCACACCGGGTCGTCGTGCCAGACCTTGCGGTGGGCCGATCCGTCGAACCCCGGCAGGGACTCGGCCAACTCCAGGTTGTACAGGGCGAGGTCCTGGGCGAAGCGGAGCTTGTGCGCGCTGTTCACCGCGATGGCAGTGTTAATCATGTTCGTGGGACCCGACCGCTGAGCGGCGACGAACACGTGCAGGCCCAGACCGTTCTCAGCGTGCATCCAGGCGCCCAGGTGCTGCTCGACGAACTTGGTCCACCCCCGCGACCAGCCGTCGTAGGCATGGGCCGCCCGCGCGTTTTCAAGGTTCTGCTGGATCTGCCGGACAACATTGGAGTTGTTCCGGTAGATGGTCTGCTCCCACTCCTCATTGGGGTCGCGGAAGGCATGCCAGTCCGAGGAGCGCAAAGCCGTCCAGTCCTGCGGATATCCGCCGGGTCCCTTGGCGAAACCGTAGATCCAGCCCTGGGCCAGGTAGCGGTCAGGGTCCGGCTGGACGTCGAAGGTGACGTCCTCGTACATGGTCGCCCGCATTTTCTGCGGCTTGAAGTAGTTGTACACACGGCTGGTGGAGCTGGGGAACGTTAACGCGCCCGCCTCCGCGTCGGTGAACTCCGGCTTGGGGAAGCTCCTGGTCTTACCCGTGACTTGCGTCATGCCTGTGCTCCTCGTGGCAGGTCGTCAACCGATGGCCGACCGGTGACGATGACCGGTCAGCTTTCGGCGGCGGCCGTGATAGTGAACTTGTCGTAGAAGATCTGTTCTTTCGGGACCCCACTCGACTCAAGCCGCGGCAATGCCGCGTCAATCATGGGAGGCGGACCACACAAGTAAACATCGCAGGATGCGATGTCGGTCTCGCGCCGGTCCACTATATCGGTTACCAACCCGTTTTCCACGGGATGGCCGATATCGTCCGAGTTCTCCGGCATGCTGTCGGACAGGCAGGGGACGAACGTGAAGYCGGGAATCGACGCACCGGTCTGGAGGATCTCGTCGACATAGAACAGGTCGCGGGGGGCACGAGCCCCGTAGTAGAAGACGACCTCCCGCTCGCTGTTCTTCGTCGCCAGCTGGCGTAGCAGGGAGAGGATCGGGGCCATCCCCGCGCCACCACCGATGAAGACGATCCGACGGTCCGAGCTCACCCGGAGCGTGAAAGCACCGTACGGCCYGGTGACGGTCAGTGGGTCATCGGGGCGCAGACCGTCCTCCAGAAGTCCGGAGAAACGCCCGCCCGGATACTTCTTGATAATGAACTCGAGATAGCCTTCCGCCGCCGAGATGTTCGCCATGGAGAACGAACGGTGTTCACTCGAACCAGGAATGGTGATATCGACGTACTGACCCGGATGGAACATGAAGTCCGGTGAACCGGTGATGTCCAGACGCAACCGGGTGATGTCGTGGGTGAGATCTTCCGTCTCCACGACAGTGCTTTCTATGGTCCGCACCGGAAGGCCGGAGCGGATCATGTCCTCGTCATAGTTGACCAGTTCGACCGACAGATCGCTGAAGGCGTGCGCCCGACACAGCAGGATGTAGCCCTCATCACTTTCGTAATCGGCCAACGCGAAGGTCGAATAGCGGCCCATCTGTACATCACCGTCAAGCAGGAAGGACTTGCACGCCGAGCACTGTCCCTCCTTGCATCCGTGCATCAGGTTGACGCCCTGGCGGAACGCCGCGTCGAGCACGGTCTCGTCCTCGGTAACCTCGATCTCCACGTCGACCGGCTCGAACCGGACCCGGTGGGTGTCGCTCATGCCCGTCTCTTTCCTGCTTTGAAAAACCCGTCGTATCCGGGCGAGCCGCCCGGGCCGCGCCTCGGTGGTGCGGCCCCACCGGCGCTCGTGTCGCGGCGCCGGTGGGGCCGTGTTCGTTCGAACGCGTTCAAGAAACGTCCGTCGGCCCCCTCGGACGGCGGTTCTTCAACACGCCCGCAGCTTGCAGGGCGCTATTAGGAAACGGGTGCCGGCCGACCAGCCGGACCGCCGGCCCGGTAGGCCGCCATCGCCGCCTCACGCTCGGCGTCGTTCATCTCGTTGAGTGCGACATTCGGACTGCTGAACGTGATGCCGCGGACATCGTCGAGCGTCCAGAGCTTCGAGGGGTCGTCGAGCTCGAGATGGGGCTGCGGAATCAGGGTCTTGCCGTCATCACGGACGTACCCGAGGTCGGAAATGACATCGGCGAGATCCCAGTTGTGGTAAAGAGTCTCCCACTCCCGCTTGCCGGTCAGCCGGCCCATGTTCGGCGTCGGGCGGCCCTGGTACTCCGGCCGGAACGCCACCTTGTCAGTCCAGTGACAGGCTTCGGAGCAGTAGGTGCGCCACTGGTCGTCCACCTTGTCATGCACCATGTCCTCGCGGATCACGCAGGGCACCATGCACGTCCAGCACCGCTGGGGGTACTGGTAGTCGACGTTCTCGAACGCGATGGGCTTGTTCCGGCCTGGGTAACGCATCCGGTTGTAGTTCTCCCACCACTTGCCGTACTTGTTGTACCAGCCCGGGTACTTCGACTCGAACCACTCGAAGTCGTCGTCGGTCATCGGGTCGATCCGCCAGTAGTTCACCGGCCATCCSGTGGCGAAGAACTGCGCGACCTCGTGCACGTACCCCTTGTTGTAGATACGGTTCCAGGCTTCCTCGACCAGGTCGTGGGGGATCACCAGGCCGTACTTCTCGAGCGGGATGAGGTAGCTGCGGTAGTAGTCGTCGTAGATCCAGCGCTGCCACATCTCCGCGTAGCTCTCGCGGTCCTTGCGGCGGTCCTTCGTGCCGTACTCGATGAAGGTGCCGATCGCGGCATCCACCACGGCGTGGTTGTTCCACCACGCGTAGCGCAGGTCACGCTCGAGCAGCGGCCGGTTGGCCTCGTCGGCGAGCGCCATGAGCAGGATGGAGTACCCGTTGCTGATGTGGCGAGACTCGTCGGACTGGACCGAGTGGAACACCGTCGGTAGCAGGTAGTCACCGTTGGCGGCCGCCTCGGACGGCATCGCGACAAACAGGGTGTTGGTGAACGCCGTCTCGGCGACGACGGTCAGGTAGATGTTCGCCGCGGTGATCGCGTCACCGGTGATGAAGCCCTCACCGAACTGGCGGCCGATCGTTCCGGCGTAGTTGTTGGCGAACGCCTTCTCAGTGATGTCGAAGCCGGCCGGATCGATGTAGTGGTTCATGTACAGGCGCTTGAGGTTCATCTGGATCGTCGAGTGACGCACCTCGTCGATCATCTGTACCGCGAGCCCGTTGTGGATCTCAGGGTTGGGGACGGCATCGATCGCCATCGGCATCGCCCGGGCCGCGGAGATCTCCGGGAACGGGATGATCGACAGGAAGAGCTTCTGCCACTCCATCCAGCGCTGCTGGACCTGGCGGAACATGTTGCCGCGAATCGCGCCGTCCATCGCGCCGTACACGCGGTTGTCCTTCTCCTCCTCCATCGGGAAGTAGGAGCGCAAGATCTGCTTGAGCGGGTCCTTCTTCGGAGACTTGTCGAAGGTATAGTCGGTGGCAAACCGCTTCGCGGGCGTCGCGAACGTCGGTTCCCATGACAGCTCCGTGATCTTTTTGTGTGCCTTTGTCAAGCTTTGACGGCTCACGTCCTGCCTCCTGGACGATACGGGGTCGGGCAGACACCGGCGATGCCCGCCTGCACCGAGATCGACGCCGATCCGCGTCGACCCTCCTTCCGGCCGGAACCGGTGCCTGCACCACGTCCCTTCGTATGTCCCACATCACACTCCCCGTGGGAGGTGTGTGGGATCTCAATCTGAGACAGGTACCAGGACTCGGCCAGTAAGATCATCGGGGAGGCGAGATGCGAGGAGCGATCGGCGATCGGCGATCGGCGCCGGTCGGGGGTCGGTCGGGCGCGGCGGACGCCCGGCAGTGGGCGGAGCACAAGGTCTAGCCAGACGGTGGGCTGCGATCTAACCTCGCTCGGGAACCGCTCGTGACCACGTCGGACGCTGCGGTTGTACCGGAGTCGTCGAGGTTCGCCGTTCGCGGGAGGAGATCCATCAGATGGCTGGTTGTTCGAGCAACCTAGATGCTTATAATCATCAGGGCGCCGAGGTTGCGCAGGCGCGGGAGCTGTTCCTGACCACCGACTCCATCGAGCCGGACAGGGTACGCGACAGCATCCGGGCGTCCTGGTTACGCTCCCGGCACTGGGAGGTAGCGGCGGAAGGCCCCCGACTCACGTTCGTGGGCGACCTCGACAGCGAAAACCCGGTCAGCCGCGCCGCAGCGCCCATCGTCCGCCAGCTCGGYGATCAACTTGTAGACCAGCCTATCAGCATCATCCTGACCGATGCCGAGGGAGTCGTCCTGGCCCGGCGCACCGGTGACCGCGCCCTGGAGAAGCACCTCGACGCGGTCCAGCTCGCACCGGGTTTCAGCTACGCGGAAAGACTGGTGGGAACCAACGGAATCGGTACCGCGCTCGAGGGAAGGTCCCCCGCCCATGTCTTCGGGCACGAGCACTACGCCTCGAACCTCGAGAATCTAGCCTGCGCCGGAGTGCCGATGCACCATCCAGTCACAAGGAAGATAATTGGCGTCTTGGACCTGACCTGTTGGCGTCCGGACGCCGGGCCGCTGCTCATGGCCATGGCCCGGGCCGCGGCGGCACAGATTCAGGAATCCCTGCTCGCCAACGAAGAACACCGTGACCTTGCCCTGTTACGGGAGTATCTCAGGACATGCYAACGGATTTCCGGCGTGGTGCTCGGCCTCAACGACGACGTCGTCATGATGAACGAGCACGCGCGCCAACTACTCGACCCCCGCGACCAGTCGGTGCTGATCGGGCGCATCACCGATGTCGTCGCCAGACGCCGTGCCACCACCCTGATGATGGAACTGCCCAGCGGAACCTGGGCCCGCGTGCACTGCCGGACAGTGGCAACGGAGAGGGCCACCGACGGGGCGGTGGCCCATGTCCGTTTTGTCGAAGCGCCGCGCCCGCGGCATGCGGACACCGCTCTGACGCGGCTTCCGCTGCCCGGCATCGTCGGCTCCGGAACTCTATGGACCCGTGCCTGCCGGGAAGTGGACGCGGCTGCGCAAGCAGGTGAGTGGGTGATATTACGAGGAGAGCCCGGCGTGGGCAAAACAGCCCTGGCCCGGGCCGTGTGCCAGCGGCATGATCCGTCCGCGTGGTTCTCCGTTGTCGACGGCCACAACACTACTGTTCGGGAGTGGGGGACCCTTCTCCGCCACGAACTGAGCCGTAGCCGGGGCACGCTGGTGGTACGCCACGTCGATCGCATCGACCCCTATCGGCTGCATGTGCTGGCGTCCGCCTGCCAAGCAGCGGAGGCGGGCGGCCGCCGGGATCTGCCGTGGGTAGTCCTGACGCTCAGCGCCGACGACAAACCCCTCGGCCCCCTGATGCGCTACTTCCCGCGTTGCATCGAAGTGCCCCCGTTGCGGCACCATATCGATGATCTGCACCAAATCGTGCCGTTCCTGCTGGTAAAACTTACCCGTGGCGGCCAACTCGCCTGCTCCCCGCAGGCTATGCAAGCACTGTTGCGTACCAGTTGGCCAGGCAACATCGAGCAGGTGCGGCAGGTRCTGCGCAAAGTCATCCAGGTTCGCCCCGCAGGCACGATCATGGTCGGTGACCTGCCGCCGGAATGTCACACGGTCACCCGCCGGGTTCTCGGAGCCATGGAGGCGATCGAGCGGGACGCAATAGTGCAGAGCCTGCTCAGTGCGGACGGGAACAGGACCCTCGCGGCGCGGGCTCTCGGCATGTCGCGAGCGACGATCTACCGCAGAATCCGGCAGTACGGCATCGAGATCCCCGCTCCCAGCGTGTAGACGCAATCTTGCGTGGAGCCCACGGGAGCAGAGTGCGGGGAGCAGAGTGCGGGGAGCAGCAGCCCTACGACAGGCCGCAGTGGCGGTCCCTAACGTGGGAGGCCCATCATGGCTGCGCGGTCGCGACCCGGTCCCGGCCGGAGCGCTTTGCCTGGTAGAGGGCCACGTCGGCGCGGATGAGCAGGTCGCCAAGCCCGGAATCGTCCGGGTTCAGCATCGCCACCCCCACGCTGACGGTGACCGGGAGCGGACCGTCGGYGGTAGCCACCGGGCTGGCCCCGATCGCCTRCCGAAGCCGCTCGGCGAGAACACCCGCCGTCGCAGCCGGGCAGCCCAGCACGGCCGCGAACTCCTCGCCGCCGATACGGCCGACGATGTCCTGCGGGCCCAGCGTGCCCTGCACGCGCCGAGCGACCTCGGCGAGAACCGCGTCACCCACAGCATGACCGTGACCGTCGTTGACCTGCTTAAAATGATCAATATCGATCATGAAGGCAGCCAGCGACCGCGCCGCATGCAGATGCCCGCGGACCAGAGCATCGGCCTGCTCGAAGAAATGACGCCGGTTCGCCAGCCCCGTCAGCGGATCACTGTCCGCAAGCCGCTGCGTCTCCTCGAACAGGTAGGCGTTCTCACAGGCCGCCGCCGCCTGGCCCAGCACGGCATAAGCCAGACGAGCCTGCCTGGGATTGTAGCCACCAGCAGCCCGCGAGGCGATCAGAACGACGACGGTGGGGGCCGGCCGGCACAGCGCCGGCACGGCCAGCCAGCTGCCCACCGGGTAGCGCTGGCCGGGGAGCACCTCCGGCAGCCTCCGGTGCGGCCCGATCATCCCACCGCCGTGGAACGCCAGCAGCAGAGGGGAATCCGGAAGCGGGACGATCATCGCCCCGACCGCCCGGGTATCCACCTGGCCGTGGACCGCCACGACCCGCAACGTTCCGCACGGTTCCCGGGCCAGCGCCCACGCCGCCTCGCACGGAAGCTGCGCGGCAGCCGCCGTCATGACCCGCCCGAGGATCTCCGGCGGAGTCACCGCCCTGGTGGTCTCGACGACGACCCGGTGCATCGTCTCGGCCAGTTCCCGCTGCTGGCGCTCGGCCATCAGCAGCCTGCGCAACTCCGCCGCGTCGGCCTCGCGAAGCGAGATCAGTTCCCGGTCGTGCCCCGGCACGGCGAGAAGCAGGACATCCTGGATCTGGTTGGCGACCATGCCCGCCATGACCGCCAGCAGCGGCCCGGCATCCCGGCGCGGACAGGTGAGATCGAACAGGCCCAGCGTCTGCCCCGTCACCGGATCACGCAGGGGAACACCGGCGCAGGCGAACTCGCCGAGGGACTCCGCGTAGTGCTCCTGACCGAACACGTGCGCCGGCCTGTGCTCCTCAAGAGCGGTACCGATGCCGTTGGTGCCGACAAACCGCTCGGCATAACTAAATCCGGGCAGCAGCGATACGCGGTCCAGCCGGCGTTCGAATGCGGCGTCGCCGGTGCACCGCATGAGCACCAGACCGTTCGCGTCGGTGACGATCGCGCTGACGGCCTGCCTGGCCAGCCGATCGGCGAGCTGGCACAGGACCGGTTCGGCCGCGCGCGCGACAGGTACGTCAAGGTCCGACGCGGCGAGGAGGGGCTCGGGGCTGTCCGCGGCCACCGCCCACCGCCGCGACCGCATCCACGACTCGCGGATCGGATCCCGCACCCCACCGGACTCGCTGGTCTCAGCCGAGATCTCAGCCGAGATCTCAGCTGAGATCTCAGCTGAGATCCCGGCGGTGAGGAACCGCTCGCGCAGCCGCTCGAGCGAGGCTCCTTCCCCACCGTTGAGGCGAAGCCCCGAGGCCCGTCCGGCTCGCCGAGACGGTCTTGACCGATCCGGCATGACGCACCTTCCCGCACCTTTAACCGTGTGACCTGGGGCAAGTATATGCCGCTTGGACCTGAGCTCAGATTCATAGTCCGCTTAGCCCGGCCTGCCAGGGGAGACAAAAATCGCGGAGAAAGTGATATCCAGTATTTTTCTTCCGAAATCGGTCTTTCGGGCGGTTGGTAGGTTGACGCCTCCTGCCATCGGCGCCGTCAGCCGGTGAGCAGACCTCGCAGGAACAGCCGCACCCACCGTCGGGGGGCCGCCGGTGAGATCCCGTCACCGGGCATCAGGCTGAGCACCGGCACGAAGTCGTCCGCGGTGACGTCGGAGTGGAGGACGCCCTGACGATGCGCGATCTTCACTAGGTGACTCAACGCGACCTTCGTACCGCTGATGACGCCCGAAGCGCGGAGGGCCCCTCGGAGTTGCACGCCTGCGCGTACTTCGCCACCAGCCGCGGCGTTTTCTTCTCGCCGGAGCCGCCCACCATGGTCGACTGCAGAATCGTCGGCGGCCCCAAACCTAGGCGACCTCGACGGTCCGCATGCCGATCACACTGGATGCACGTCCTGACCGTCATCGGCCGCTCGCGACCTCGGTAAGTGTCAAGCGGCCTTTGGGCAGTTGCTTCAGGGCAGCCGCCCTCGGCCCGACCGGACCGGTCGCCAAGATTCGATCTTCGTGTGCGCCGTGGATGGGCT
>NZ_MRUJ01000175.1:0-1711 GCF_002099325.1 Frankia sp. KB5
GGCCGCTGTCTCGGCTTCGGGTAGTGCTGTCTCGGCTTCGGGTAGTGTCACATCCTCGGCTTCGGGTAGTGCCGTCTCGGTCGTCACGGCCTTCGAGTGGTTGCCGGGCCCGGACCCGGGTGCGGATCCGTGAGCTACCAGGGGACCGGAGGCCGGGCGCGTCCCGACCCTGCGGCCCGTGACCGGCGCCGAGCGTGGTATCGGCATGGTGTGCTCGTCCCGGTATCCGGCCGGCCCGGGAGCGCCGCCGGTCGTCGACCGGCGGCGCAGACGCTCCCCCAGCAGCATGATCATGCCGTTCACGGTGAGGAACACGGCGGCCGGCAGCGGCCGGCCCAGGTGGGTGCGCAGCGGATGCTCGAGGAGCAGCCCGACGATGCCCACCGGAACGGTCCCAAGGATGATCAGCCAGGCGAGCCGGCCGTCGGCGGTGGTGACCCGCCGGTCCCGGACCGAGACGGCCAGGCCCGTGATGATGCGCCGCCAGTCGTCACGGAAGGCGACGATAAGCGCCGCGGCGGTGGCCACGTGCACGGCGACGATGAAGGCGAGGTAGGGCGACTCGGGCGCGGAGACGTCGAGGTCCGCTGCCCATCGGCCGCCGATGAGAGCCGGCACGAGCACGCTGTGACCAAGGCTGGACACCGGGAACAACTCCGTGGCGCCCTGCAGGGCACCGATCACGCCCGCCTCGGCGTAGCTGAACGAGGACATGCCCGGCACCGTGCGCCTTCGATCATGTGAACATGGTGTGATGACCGAGTCCCGCGGCGCCACCGGCCGTGACACCGGCCGCAGACCGGAGCGGTTCTGCGCTCGCAGCAGCTCTACGATCCGTTCCATGCGGGTACTGGTCGTCGAGGACGAGGCGCGCACCGCCGCCCTGCTCCGCCGTGGCCTGGTCGAGGAGGGCTACGCGGTCGACGTCGTCGGTGACGGCGCCGACGCGGTCTGGCAGGCGACCGAGATCGGCTACGACGCGATCGTCCTGGACCTCATGCTTCCCGGTCTCGACGGATTCGAGGTGTGCCGCCGCCTGCGCGAGGCGGGCCGCTGGGCCCCGGTGCTCATGCTCACCGCCCGGGGGGACGTTGACGACCGTATCCGCGGTCTCGACGCGGGTGCCGACGACTACCTGCCCAAGCCGTTCAGCTTCGGGGAACTGACCGCCCGGCTGCGGGCGCTCGTGCGGCGCGGGGCCGTGGAACGCCCCACCGTCCTGCGGATCGGGGATCTTCGCCTCGACCCGGCCGAGCACCGCGTCCTGCGGGCTGGATCGCCACTCGACCTGTCCGCGAAGGAGTTCGCGCTCCTCCACCTGCTCATGCGCCATCCCGACGAGGTTCTGACCCGTACCTATATCGTCGATCACGTCTGGGACTTCGCCTTCGACGGCACCTCCAACATCGTCGACCAGTACGTGCGCTACGTCCGCCGGAAGATCGACATTCCGGACGGTCCGTCGCTCATCGAGACCGTCCGCGGGGTCGGATACCGGCTACGGACCCCGGCCGAGACGCCGCCCGGGAGGTCCCGCACACCTGATGTGTCTGCCGCGCCCGGTGCGTCTGCCGCGCCCGGCCCGGTCGTCGACGGGGGATCGTAGCCCGACGTGCCGATCCGGGTGAGGCTGACCCTGCTGTTCGCGCTGGGGACCGCGATCGTGCTCGCCGTCGCTGGCGTCCTGTTCTACCTGCTGCTCCGGGTGAAC
>NZ_MRUJ01000176.1:0-26286 GCF_002099325.1 Frankia sp. KB5
CCGACCCTGGTCACCCGGGAAGTGCGGGCCGGCACCGGGATCAGGCCGACCGGAGATGTCCGCGTCCTGGCCGTGGCGGTGCACACGGGCCGGGCCACCATGATCGCGGTCGTCGGCACGCCGACGCACCTCACCGACAGGGCCGAGGACCGGGTCCGCAACGTGATGGTGGTGGCGACGGCTCCGACGATCGCGCTGGCCGGCCTCGCCGCCTGGCTGCTCTCGGGGGCGGCGCTGCGGCCGGTGGAGCGGATGCGCCGGCAGGCGGCCGCCATGGCGGCCGCGGAGGTGGTCGCCGCCGGTCCGGTCGCCGCCGGTGGCGGCGACCCGGTCACCGCCGGCAGGAACGGCGAGCTGGCGGTGCCCGCGACCCATGACGAGATCGCCGCTCTGGCCAGAACGATGAACGACCTGCTCCGCCGGCTGAACGCGGCCCGTGCCCGGGACCGTGCCTTCGTCGCCGACGCCGGCCACGAGCTGCGGACGCCCCTGACCGTGCTCAAGGCCGAGCTGGAGCTCGCCGCCCGTCCCGGTCGCACGCGCGAGGAGCTGATCGAGGCGATCGTCAACGTCTCGGACGAGACCGACCGGCTCATCCGGCTGGCCGAGTCGTTGCTCACGCTCGCCCGGATGGACGGTGGTCTCGTCGGACAGGGGCGGGTCGCGCTCGACGAGGTACTCACCCGCTCCGCCCGGGCAGCGACGGGCTTTCTCCAGGCGCGCGGGCTACGACTCCGGCTTGGCGTCGCCGACGCGCAGCGGCCGCTGGAGGTCCTCGGCGACGGGGACATGCTCCGGCGGGCGGTCGACAACCTGCTTGCCAACGCCGCGCGTCACGCACCCGCGGGCAGCGTCGTCGAGCTGCGGGGATGCCGCACACCGCGGCGGGTCGTCGGGCCGTGGGTGGGTGTGGACGGGCCGGGCGAGGTCGTCATCGTGCAGATCCGCGACCGCGGCCCCGGGTTCCCTCCCGAGTTCCTGCCGTACGTGTTCGAACGGTTCCGTCGCGCGGACACCGCCCGCACCCGGGACCACGGCGGTGCCGGGCTGGGTCTCGCGATCGTCGCCGCGATCATCAGTGCACACGGCGGCACCGTCGAGGCGGCCAACTGTCCGGACGGCGGCGCGGTCGTCACCGTCACCCTGCCTGCGACCGCCTGGCCTCCCGGTCCGCCGTCGGCGAGCCTGGCCTCCCGGTCCGCCGCCGGCGAGGGTGCACCGGGTCGTCCGGGTGAGCCCCGCCGTCCCGACGGGCCCGCGCGTCAGCCGTCGGCGAGGGATCTCCGGTCCCGGCGCAGGGGATGATCGGGCGGGATCTCCACGACCACGATCGGGACGCCGTCCGGATCCTCGATCCACATCTCGTCGAGTCCCCACGGCTCACGCCGCGGCTCCCGGGTGATGACGACACCCGCCGCGTTCAACCGGGCGTGTTCGGCTGCCAGGTCACGCACCTGCAGCCAGAGCCGCGCCGTCCTCACTGGTTCCCGGCCCGTGCCCACTGGTTCCCGGCCCGTGCCCACCGGCCGTGCCGGCCGCTGCGAGTGCCCGGACACCTCCAACAGGCCCTGGCCGAGGAAGAACACCAGCCCGGGTTCCTCCGGCGGCCCGAACTCGCGGTAGACCGCCAGCCCGAGGGTCTCGCGGTAGAAGTGATGACTGCGCTGCGGATCCGTGGGCCGGAGCAGGATGCGGCTACTGAGAACCTCCATCCGGCGAGTCTGCCCCGCCTGCGGACCGCCGTCGTCACCCGCGAGGTGCTGCGGGAGGCCGAGAGCGACCCGCGGCGGCGCCCCTTCGTCCACGTCGCGTAGCGTCCCGTTGTTCCCGTTGTTCCCGGGCCCGGCGGCCGGTGCCGTCCGTCCCGGCGGGGCGGATCAGCCCTTGCTAGATTGATCGAATGTGCGAGCCCGCCGGCCGGCGTGAGCGCAAGAAGCGGCGCACCCACGACGCGCTGTCCGCGGCGGCCATCGCGCTGTTCCTCGACCGCGGCTTCGGTGCGGTGTCGGTGGCGGAGGTCGCAGCGGCGGCCGGGGTGTCGAAGCCGACGCTGTTCACCTACTTCACGAGCAAGGAGGACCTGGTCCTGCACCGGATCCTCGACCATCGTGGGGAGTTCGCCCGGGTGGTGGCGCAGCGCCCGGCGGGCAGTTCGCCGCTGGCCGCCATCGAGGAACATCTCGCCGCCGGGCTCGAGCGCCGGGAGCCGGTCACCGGTCTGAACGACGACCGCGAGGTGCTCGCCTACCACGGCATGGTCTTCTCCACCCCGAGTCTGCTCGGCAGGCTGGCCCAGCACACCGGGCAGGATGAGGATGCCCTCGCCGCCGCGCTGGCCGCGGCGGTGCCGGCGGCCGGCGAGCTCGCGGCCCGGCTGGCTGCCGCGCAGATCATCGCCGTCCGGCGGGTGCTGGCCCGGGAGAACTGGGCCCGGCTGGGGGAGGGACGGTCCGCCGCGCAGGTGTTCCCGGACGCGCTTGCCGCCGCGCATCAGGCGTTCCGCGCCCTGCGGCGTGCCCTCCCCGACTACGCCTGAGTGCCTGCCATGTCCTGACTGTTCCTTCATGATCGCGGGTTGCGGCGGGGAGTGCCGCCTTCGTCCGAATAGTATTCCTTACCGAGTTAAGAAAGGGGTGCTCGGTGATGATTGACGGCATGAACGCCGAACCGGATGCGGATCCGGTCGACCTGGCCGTCGATGTGGCTGTCGATGTGGCCGGACCGGACGCGGAGCTGGCCGCGGAACGCGAGCACCTCCGGCGCAGCCGGCGGGCGCTGGCGGGGATGCGGGCCGAGGTCGAGGGAACGGAGATTGCCGCGGGCGACGCGGTCGTGGACAAGGTGACGAACGCCTACCTGAAGCTGGCGAAGCAACGGCGGCTCGCCAGCTTCACCGAGCAGGAGCATTCGACGCCGCTGTTCTTCGGCCGGGTCGACTACGGGCCCGACGCGCCCCGGGTCCCCGGCCAGCGCTTCTACCTCGGGCGGCGGCACGTGCGCGAGGCTGCCGGGGACGATCCGCTGGTCGTCGACTGGCGCACCGAGGTCGCCCGGCCGTTCTACCGGGCGCATCCGGGCGACCCGATGGGGCTCACGGTCCGACGCAGGTTCGGCTACGACGGGGCGGAGCTCACCGCGTTCGAGGACGAACCGCTCATCCCCCGCCGCTCGGGGGCGGGGACGGCGGCGGGAGAGCCGGCGGCGGCGGGAGAGCCGGCGGGGGAGGCGACCGGGCCGGCCGGCGACCTGCTGGACCGGGAGATCGAACGGCCCCGCACCGGGCCGATGCGCGACATCATTGCGACGATCCAACCCGAGCAGGACGAGATCGTCCGGGCGGATCTCGCCGTGAGCGTGTGCGTCCAGGGCGCCCCGGGGACGGGAAAGACCGCCGTGGGGCTGCACCGGGCCGCCTATCTGCTCTACGCCCACCGTGAGCAGCTGCGGCGCTGCGGGGTACTCGTCGTCGGCCCCAACCGCGCCTTCCTCGGCTACATCGCCGCGGTGCTGCCCTCCCTCGGGGAGTTCACGGTGCGGCACAGCACCCTCGACGACGTGGTGGGCGCGGTCGCCGTGCGCGGCACGGACCCCGACGACGTGGCCGCGCTCAAGGGCGACGCCCGGATGGCGACGGTGATCCGTCGGGCGTTGCACGGGGCGATCCGCCCGCCCACCCGGCCGGTCTCCGTGGACACCCGGGTCGGCCGGTGGACGGTCGGCGCCGACGAGTTCGTGGACCTGGCCGCCGACCTGATCGCGCAGCTGGGCGCGGGCGCGTTGCGCTACGGTACCGCCCGGGCACGCCTGGCCGGCCGGATCGCCGAGTCTGTCCGTCGCCGGGCCGAGGCGAGCGGACACTTCTTCACCGACGGGGCGCTGCGCACCCTCGCCCGCGGCCGGGCCGTCCGCGAGGCCGTCGAGGCGGTCTGGCCGCGGGCCGACGCGCCGGGCCTGGTGCACCGCCTGCTCACCGACCCGGCGTTCCTGGCGTCGGCGGCCGACGGGGTGCTCACCGACGACGAACAGCGCCTGCTGCTGACCGGCGCACCGCGGGGCGGGGTCCGGACGGCGCGCTGGTCGCTCGCCGACGCGTTCTGCGTCGATGAGGCCCGGGACCTCATCGAGAGCGGACCGGGCTTCGGGCACGTGATCATCGACGAGGCGCAGGACCTCTCCGCGATGCAGTGCCGCGCGCTCGGCCGCCGCTGCGCGGACGGCTCCGCCACCGTCCTCGGGGACATCGCCCAGGGCACCACCAGCTGGGCCGCGACCTCGTGGCCGACGTTGCTGGCCCATCTCGGCAAACCCACGGCGCACCTGGAGGTGCTGACCCGCGGTTACCGGGTGCCCGCGGAGATCCTCGACTTCGCGAACCGGCTCCTGCGCCACATCGCCCCGGATCTGCGTCCGGCGACCTCGGCGCGGACCACGCGCGGCGCGCTGACGACGGCCCCAACCACCCCGCAGGGGCTCACCGCCGCGGTGGTCGACCACACCCGCCGGACCCTGCCGCACCCCGGCTCGCTGGCGATCATCGTCGCCGACCGGGAGGTGGCGGCACTCGCGGCGGCGCTGGACGCCGCGCGGCTGCCGATGCCGATCGTCCCGCTCGACGGGGACACCCCACCCGGGCGGGCCTGCCTCGTGCCCGCCTCGCTCGCCAAGGGACTGGAGTTCGACCATGTCATCGTGGTGGAACCCGCCGCGATCGTGGCGGGTGAGGCGTGGCTGTTGCAGGGGTTGCGCCGGCTCTATGTCGTCCTCACCCGCGCCGTGAGCGCCCTCACCGTCGTGCAMGCCGACGCGCTGCCCGCACAGCTGCGGTGAGCGACCTCGCGGGCCCGATCCGGGTGGTTGCCGTGTCGCCACCGGACGAGTGGGAGAAACTGTCGATGTGGCAGATGAACGGAACGTTCTCGGTGGGGAACTGGAGCCCTGCGGCACCGATCCGGTGACCGGCTTCTACCGCGACGGGTGCTGCAGCACCGGTCCGGAGGATCTCGGTAGCCATACCGTGTGCGCGGTGGTCACCACCGAGTTCCTACGGCACCAGCGGCAGGTCGGCAACGACCTGTCGACGCCCCGACCCGAGTACTCCTTCCCCGGCCTGCGCCCGGGTGACCGCTGGTGCGTGGTCGCGGTACGGTGGCTGCAGGCCTATGAGGCGGGGGCCGCCGCGCCTGTCGTGCTGGCCTCGACGCACGAACGCGCCCTGGAGGTCATCCCGCTGGAGGCGCTGCGCGCCCACGCCGTTGACGTGCCCGCCGACCCACGATCACTCGGCTGACCTCGGCCGGCCCCGCCGGTCGCCGGCCCTGTCAGTCGATGATCTCGTCAGTCGATGATCTCGGGTTCGAGGCCCACGGTGAGCCAGTCGACGTAGGACAGGCCGGTGATCTCTTCGAGGCGGGCGATGTCGTCGACGAAGTACGGCAGCACGGCGCGGTGCTGCTCGGCGGTGAGCTTCGGGCGTCCGCCCTTCTGCCGCTGCAACGCGGTGAGCAGCGGACCGCGGAAGGTCCTGCGCGCGGGAACCGGGAAGTGGTGCCCGATCCGCCCGCCGGTGCGTAGCGCCGCGCGCAGCACGCTGTTCACGGGGGTGTCCGCGACGAACGGCGTGACGTTCTCGGCGGGCAYCAGGTCCACCAGACCCGTCTCGACGCCGAGGAACTCGCAGACCCGGTCCAGCGTGGCGGCGGGGGAGTCGCGCAGGTCCCGGTAGCGCAGCAGCAGGACCTGGTCGCGGGAGAACAGGGTGAACAGATGGCTGAGCTGCTCCCCGTACAGGCCGAGGGAGACGTAGTGCCAGAACTGGGCCCAGCCGGCGTCCCGGCGCTCACGCTCCAGAGCACAGGCCCGGACGAAGTCACGTTCCGACTCCAGCCCCGCCGCCCACAGATGGGTCCAGTTCGAATGTGCGCGGTCGACCGGGTTGCGCAGCATGACGATGATCCGCGCCTTCGGCAGGAGCCGCCTGATCCGGTTCTGGGCGTYCAGGTCGTAGAGGTAGAACGGAGTGACCTCGCCCTTGAGCGTCCCCGCCGGAGCGGCATCGAACAGCGCTTCGTAGTCGGCCCGCCGCCACACGTGCTCCTGGTACGTCTGGGCGTCACCGGGGCCGCCCCGGGCCGGCGGCGGCCCCTGCGACAGGAAGAACTTCGGCTCCTTCACCGACGGGAGGAACAGCGCCGGGTGTCGGACGAGTGCCGCGTGCAGCGCCGTCGTTCCGGCTTTCGGCACGCCGATCACGAGGAAGTCGGGAAGGGCCATATGACGGGCGCTCCTGGACGACTGGGGTCGGTAAGCGACTGGGGTCGGTAAGCGACTGGGGTCGGTGGGCGGCCCCGGGGTACGTACCTCGCATACTCCAGTAATCCGACCGGGGACCTCAAGATAGTAGCGGTCAGGGCAGGACGGCGTGAACGGAACGTTCGTCATCCTTACCCGGCCGGTAGGGTTGCCGCGTGGTAGTGAGCAAACAGCACTTGGCGGCGACGGCCGTACCGCTCCCCGGGCTGAGGCCCGCCGTGACCGTGGTCGCGCCGCCCGGTGACGGCCCGGGGTACTGGGCCGGCGCGCCGTGCGCCATCGCGGTGGGCGGCGTATTTTACCTGGCCTATCGGCTGCGCCGTCCCGTTGGGATCGGCCGGGGCTTCGGCGTCGTCATCGCCCGCTCCACCGACGGGGAGAACTTCACCGAGATCGCCGTCGTGCCCCGGGACCCGTTCGGAGCCGAGAGCCTGGAGCGGCCCGCTCTGGTGGTGACCCCGCAGGGATCATGGCGGCTCTATGTGAGCTGCGCGGCTGCGGGCAGCCCGCACTGGTGGGTGGACCTGCTGGAGGCCGACGACCCCGCGGCGTTCGACCCGGCCCGCCGCCGTACCGTCCTGCCCGGCGATCCGGCCAGCCTCGCCGTCAAGGACCCGGTCGTGGTCCATTACGACGGGCAGTGGCATCTGTGGGCCTCCTGCCATCTGCTCGACGACCCGCTGGCGACGGACCGGATGGACAGCCGCCACGCCACGAGCCCGGACGGCGTGACCTGGACCTGGACTGGAACGGCGCTGGCGCCCCGCCCCGGCTGCTGGGACGCCCGCGGCGTGCGGATCAGTTCCGTGCTCACGGGCGGCTCCCAGCCGGTCGCCCTGTACGACGGTCGGGCCACCGCGGCGGAGAACTGGGCGGAACGCACCGGTCTCGCCGTCGGGGTGACCGTCGACCGGTTCCACGCGGTCGGCACCGCGCCGGTCGCGGTCTGTCCGGACGGGGACGGCGCCCTGCGCTACGTCAGCGTGGTCGAGCTCCCGGACGGCGGCCGGCGGCTGTACTACGAGGCCTCCCGGTCGGACGGCAGCCACGAGCTGCGCACGGAGCTGCATCCGGCCCCCTGAGCCGCCCCCGGTGCCCTGAACGCCGCCGTTTTGCCTGGTTGGCGGCATCCTGGCGGGGATGCTGCCGGTTTTAGGGAGGGGTCGCGTTTGAGGGGCCGGGTTCAGGGAGAGGTGTGGCGGCGCTCGCGACGAGGGCGTGCCCTGCCCGCGGATTTTGGGTCAGGCGATGGCCGCTCGGATGGGTTCGCGGTCGGTCAGGCCCACGCCGCCGCGCGGAGCGTCGGTCTCTCCCTTCATCTGACGGAAGATCGAGTCGTTGTCCCAGTACGCGCGCTCGGCAATGATTTTGCCCGGTTCCTGGCCGCTGAAGATGTAGAGCACAACGCCTTCGAAACGAACCGGACGACCCCGAGGGGCAATGCCGGCGAACTCGCCCTGATGTGTCCCTACCAGGGTCACCTCTCGCCAGGAGTAACCGGGGAGGTCGTATTCTCCGGTAACAGTGATGATGAAGTCCGGTAGGGCAAGGGCGAGCATTTCGTAGAAGTCCTGCACACCGCGGATGCCTTCGTAGCGGGCGTTCATCGGGACGACGTCGTAGAAGGCACGCTCGTCGCGCAGGAAGGTGTCGTAGACCTTCTCCCAATCCTTGGCGTTCTCCTGGCGGATGTGCTCCTCGATGGTCGCGCGCTGCCAGGAGATACGTTCCTCGGTAGCAATAGTGGTCATGGTCTCGGTTTCCTGGTCCTTCTCGTAGAAGGAGAATTCGTTGCGGATTCATCGTACGACAGGTCTGGACGCGGAACAGTTCGGCTCTTCGAATTACGGTGGATGTCGTAATTAGGCGGACACGCGTGGCGGGACGGCTTGGGTTGCGGGATGCAGCCAGCAGGGCCGGGTGGATCGGGACACGGCGTTGCGGCGTCCGCCATGCTGGAGCGGAACGTGCCGCCCGCACCGGTGATGATCGCGACTGTCAGGTCCCTGTGCGGCCCTTGCCGGCTTCTATCGTGACGGGTGACGCCAGGGCTCGGGGGCGCGCGTGCCCGCGGGTTCGCCCGGTCGGCGGGGGAGGTGGGGGTGGTGCGCGAGATCGCCGGCACCCTGCGCCGGTGGCGGGCGGCGGGCACCGCGTTCGCGGTGGCCACGGTCGTCGATGTCCGGGGCAGCGCGCCGCGCCAGCCGGGCGCGGCGATGGCTGTGGCTGCCGATGGCGAGGTCGTCGGCAGTGTGTCCGGCGGCTGCGTGGAGGGCGCCGTGTACGAGGCGGCCGCCGAGGTGGTCCGCACGGGGACGCCGGCCTTCGAGACCTATGGGATCCGCGATGACGACGTGGCCGCCGTCGGACTTACCTGCGGCGGCGTCATCGATCTGGTTGTTACGCCGCACCTGCCGCACCTGCCGGACGTGTCAGATCTGTCGCCCCCGCCGGGTCAGTCGGACCCGGGGCCATTGCCGCTCGACGCGGTCCTTGCGGCGATCGCCGCCGACGAGCCGGTGGCGCTGCTGACCGTGGTCGGTGGCGAGCGGCTGGGCAGCCAGGTCGCGGTGTGGCCGGAGCGGACCGCCGGTTCGTTCGGTTCGTCCGGGTGCGAGGTGACCGGGTGCGAGGTGACCGCGGTCGACGACGCCCGTGGCATGCTCGCGGCCGGGCTCAGCGGCCTGCGTCACTACGGTCTCCACGGGCAGGGGGGTCTCCACGGGCAGGGGCGACTCGACGCGGTACCGGTGTTCGTCTGTTCGTTCGCGCCGCCGCCGCGGATGCTGGTCTTCGGGGCGATCGACTACGCCGCCGCGGTGGTCCGCATCGGGCGTTTCCTCGGTTACCGGGTGACGGTGTGCGACGCGCGGCCGGTCTTCGCCACTCCTCGCCGTTTCCCCGACGCCCACGAGGTGGTATGCGAGCGACCGGCGGCGTTCCTCGCCCGCACCGAGGTCGACGCGCGCACGGTGATCTGCGTCCTCACCCACGACCCCAGATTCGACCTCCCGGTGCTGCGCGCGGCGCTGCGCTCCCCGGCCGGATACGTCGGGGCGATGGGGTCGCGGCGCACCCACGCCGACCGGCTGCGCAGGCTGCGCGAGGACGGGGTGAGCGAGTCCGACCTGGCCCGGCTGCGCTCACCCATCGGACTGGATCTGGGTGCGCGCACGCCCGAGGAGACGGCCGTCTCCATCGCCGCGGAAATCATCCAGAACCGGTGGGGCGGGAGTGGCCGCCCGTTGCGAGCCACCCGCGGCCGCATCCACGCCGAATCCGGTGATCGCCGAATCCGGTGATCCCGGCGGTGCCGCGGACGGACGCCCGAGGACAGCAAGATAATCAACGGTGTTGACGAGCATCCACACCCAAGATCATAAAAAGCAAGATCATAAAAGAACAAAACAACGCTCCCAGCCCCGGTCGGTGGTGCCTGAGTCGCGGCCGGAGTCAAACTCGGGGGTGAGACGCCAGGGTCGAAGGGGCCGTGGCGGGAGCCGGCCGGAGGAGTGGCGTACGTGCGTATCGCGATGTCGCTGGGGTACAGCGGAGGTTTCGAGGAGACCGTCTCGGGGCTCGCCGACTACGAGAAGGCCGGGCTCCAGGTCGTCCAGGTCGCCGAGGCCTACAGCTTCGACGCGGTCAGCCAGCTGGGGTTCCTCGCCGCCCGGACCTCACGCGTCGAGATCGCCTCGGGGATCATGCAGCTCTACACGCGCACCCCGAGCCTCATCGCGATGACCGCCGCGGGCCTCGACTTCGTCTCGCGCGGGCGGTTCACCCTCGGGATCGGCGCGTCGGGGCCGCAGGTCATCGAGGGTTTCCACGGCGTCCCCTACGATGCCCCGCTGGGCCGGACCCGCGAGACCATCGAGATCTGCCGGAAGGTCTGGCGCCGGGAGGTCCTCGAGTACCACGGCCATCACTACGACATCCCGCTCACCGCGGGGCGGGGGACCGGCCTCGGCAAGCCCTTGAAGATCATTAATCGACCGGTGCGGGACCGGATCCCGATCGTGCTGGCCGCGCTCGGTCCGAAGAACGTCGAGCTCGCCGCCGAGCTCGCCGAGGGTTGGATGCCCGCCTTCTACCTGCCGGACAGCGCGGACGAGGTGTGGGGCGAGGCGGTGCGGGCCGGTACGGCCAAGCGGGACCCGGCGCTCGGCACCCTGGACGTCTGGGCCGGGGCGTCCCTGGCCGTCGGCGACGACGTCACCGCGCTGCGCGACACCGACCGGCCGCAGCTCGCGCTGTACATGGGGGGCATGGGCGCGCGGGGCCGCAACTTCTACAACGACCTGGCTCACCGCTACGGCTACGCCGCGGAGGCGAAGCTCGTCCAGGACCTCTACCTCGCGGGTCGTAAGGAGGAAGCCGCCGCCGCGGTGCCGGCCGGCCTGCTGGAGAGGCTCTCCCTGATCGGGCCGCGCGGCTGGGTGGCCGAACGGCTCGCCGTGTTCGCGGAGTCCGGGGTCACGACGCTCGCCGTCAATCCGGTGGMGCCGACGCACCTGGAGCGGGTGCGTCTCATCGAGCAGATCCGCGAGCTCGCCGACGGCCTGTGAGGTGCCGACGGCCCGCGGCGACCCGTGCGGGGCGGCGAGCCGCGACGGCCCCGGCGGAACCGCCCTGCCCCTGATGCTGCCCTGCCCCTTGTGCCCTCCTCGACTTGTGCCCTCCTCGACTTGTGCCCTCCTCGACTTGTGCCCTCCTCGACTTGTGCCCTCCTCGACTTGTGCCGTCCTCGGCACATCGTGTGATCAGCTCATGCCGGACGTGGTGAGGTCGTAGACCGTCTGCCCGCCGACCGTGGTGGCGGTGAAATGCGCCGCCACCCAGGCGGCGATCTCGTTGCCAGAGGTGGAGTTCCGCCCCCCGCCCATCCCGGTCCCGCCGGCAACGAAGTAGTGGATCTTGCCTTCGCTGACCCACTGCTCGAACTGCGCCAGCGTCGGTGCCGGGTCGCTGCCGTCCCATCCGCCGATCGCGATGACCGCCTTACCGCTGCTGAGCTCCAGCTCGGCGGCGGTGGTCGCACCGCTGGTGGTGGCGGCAGCCCAGGTCGTGGTGCTCGTCCTGAGCAGCGCGACCAGAGCCGTGCTCCCCGTGCCCCTTGCCACCGGCGAGTCGCTGGAGGAAGCGGAGGAACCGCTGGACGAGYCGCTGGACGAGCTCGGTGGGGTTCCACCCGGAGCGCCGGAGGGCAGGCCGCCGCCCGCCGCGGCCCCGCCCGGCCCACCCCCGGCGCCGCCGGCCGTGGCGGCCACCGCGGGACCGGAGATCGGGATGGAGCCGCTGTGCGGGTTCGCCGCGGTGGCAAGCGCATAGGCCGAGGTGCCTGCCGAGGCGCTGATCACGGTCGCTGCCGCGAGCACGGCGGTGATCCTGGTGAGCCGGGCGGCACCGGCCACCAGCGCGACGGCCACCAGCACGCTCGCCGGGAGGATGATCCAGCGCAGCACGGGCAGCCAGGAGGCCACCCGGTCCAGCAGGACGAAGCCCCACAGCCCGGTCACCGCGATCATCGCGGCCAGGGTGGCGCGGTGCGAGATCCGCGCCCGTCCACGCCAGCACACGGTTCCACCGGACGCGACGAGCGCGGCGACGGCGGGGGCGAGGGCGACCGTGTAGTAGGGGTGGGTGATGCCGCTCATGAAGCTGAACACCAACCCGCTGACCAGCAGCCAACCGCCCCAGAGCACGAGCGCAGCCCGGGTCGGGTCGGTGCGCGGCGTCCGCCGGGTGAACCACAGGCCGGCCACGAGAACGATCAGCGCGGCGGGCAGCAGCCAGGAGATCTCCGCCCCCATGCTCGCCCCGAACAGCCGGGTGATGCCGGTGGCGCCACCGAAACCGRTAGTCATACCCCCACCCCCGCCACCGCTGGCGCCACCACCGGCGGAGCCACCGAAGATGCGGCCGAGGCCGTTGTAGCCGATCGCGAGCTCCAGCAGGCTGTTGTTGGTGGAGCCGCCGATGTAGGGGCGTGACGAGGCCGGCCACAGCTCGACCAGGGCGAGGTACCAGCCGGCCGAGACGACGATCGCGGCCACGGCGCCGGCGAGGTGCGCGAGCCGTCGGCGCAGACCGGTCGGCGCGGCCGTCAGGTACACCAGGCTGAGGGCCGGGACGACCAGGAACGCCTGCGCCATCTTGGTGAGGAAGCCGAAGCCCACGCAGGTGCCGGCCAGCAGCAGCCACCGCAGGCTCGCCCGTTCGGTGGCCCGGACCGTGCAGTAGGCGGCGGCGAMGAGCAGCAGCACCAGCAGCGCGTCCGGGTTGTTGAACCGGAACATCAGCACCGCGACCGGGGTCAGCGCGAAGGCGGCGCCGGCGAGCAGGCCAGCGGCGGCACCGGAGGTCCGGCGCACCGTGGCATACAGCAGCCCCACCGCGGCGACGCCCTCCAGCGCCTGCGGTGCCAGCACGGTCCAGCTCGAGAACCCGAAGGCCCGGGCGAACAGACCGGAGACCCACAGCGAGGCCGGCGGTTTATCGACCGTGATGGCGTTGCCGGAGTCCAGCGAGCCGAACAGCAGCGCCTTCCAGCTGTGCGTGGCCGCCTGGGTGGCGGCGGCGTAGAAGCCGTTGCCGTAGCCGGACGCGCTGAGGTCCCACAGGTAGAGGACCGCAGTCGCCGCCAGCAGGGCCAGCAGCGACGGCCGGATCCACGCGGGGTCGCCGGCCGGGCCGCGTACCAGGCGGCCGATCCGGCCGCGGGGCCGGGAAGGCGGGGGCGGACCGGATGGGTGGCCCGCGGGATGCCGCACGGGCACGTCCGCGTCGGGTGCGTTCACGAGGGGGGAAACGATGGTCATCTCGAAGGCCGTCTCGGGACCGGGAAGTACGTCATGGGTAGACGATCGGTCCGGCGGCTTCGCGGATCCTGTGCCCTTACTGTGTGAATCCTGTGCGCTACGCGGATCCTGTGCCTTTACTGTGCGGGCCCCGTGCCCTGTGTTGTGCCTGTCCGGGTGCGGCATGCGCCGAGATGACTCTTACGTCACGGTAGAGTTGTCGGCGTGAGCGGATCGCGGTGGGCGTATCCTGACGGCCCCGCCGTCACCGACGGTCTGACCATCGGTGCCACGCGTGAGCATATCGCGGCGGCTCCAGCGGCGGATCTACCGGCGGCCGATCCGTACCCGTCCCGGTCCCGCGGCCGGATCAACGCGCTGTGGACGATCGTCGACCAGGTCGTGTCCAGTGGCACCAACGCGGCGATCAACTTCATCATCGCCCGCCGGGTCGACCCGACCGAGTTCGGTGCGTTCGCGATTGCCTACACGATCTTCGCGATCRTCGTCGGCCTGTCGCGCGCCGCTGCCACGGCGCCCCTGGGGATCAGCTATGCTGCCGCCGCCCCAGCCGCGTTCCGCACCGCCGCTCGCGCCGCGTCCGGCCTGGCCCTGGTACTCGGTGCCGTCGTGGGCGCCGGCCTGATGGCGGTCGGTGGCGTCCTCAAGGGCGTGGTCGGGACGAACCTGATCGCGATGGGTGTGGTCATGCCGGCCCTGCTGGTGCAGGATGCCTGGCGCTACACGTCGTTCGCCCAGGGACGTCCCCTCCGCGCCGTCGTCAACGATCTCGTCTGGGCTGCCGGGATGGGCGTGGGCATCGTCCTGCTGGCCATCGGCGGGCCGGATGCGGCCGGCGGCGCGCCGGTGATGGTCCTCGTCTGGGGTGCCGCCGCGGCGCTGGCCGTGCTGGTCGGCATCGGGCAGCATCGGGTCTGGCCCGCCCCGCGGCGGGCGCTCGCCTGGTTCACTGGTCACCGCGAGACGACCGGCTTCATGACCGCCGAGTTCGTGACGGTCCAGGGGGCGCAGCAGACGTCGACTCTGATCATCGCCGCGGTCGGCTCGCCGGCGCTCGTCGGTGCTCTGCGCGGTCTGCAGACCCTGCTCGCCCCCACGACGAACCTGGCCGTCGCGTTGATGAGCTTCGCGATCCCCGAGTTCGCCCGCCGCAGGGGTGCCCCGGCCCGTCGGATCATCCGCGCCGCCTACGTCGTGTCCGCGCTGGTAGTCGCCTCCAGCGTGCTGTGGACCCTCATCTTCCTGATCCTCCCCGACGATTTCGGGACGGCCCTGCTGGGCGATACCTGGAGCCAGACCCATGAACTCCTTCTCCTCGCGATGATCGCGCAGGCCGGGCCGGCGCTGGCGGTGGGACCGGCCGCCGTGCTCTACGCCTTCGGCCGGACCAGACTCACCTTCTGGATCAATCTTTTCTTCACGCCCTTCCTGCTCGCCGGCCCGGTCACGGGCCTTCTCCTCGGCGGAGCCAAAGGGGTGATCATCGGTAACATCATTGTGTTCTGGGCGACGATCCCGCCCTGGATTTACCAGCTCCACAAGCAGGCCCATGCCGTCGACCGTGGGTGACCTCCCCGCCCGCGCGGATTCCCGAGCCCGGGCGTGGTACCCGGCGGCGGACGAAGGTGGGGGCCCGGCCGGGGTCATTTCCCTGATCTTGGATCTGGCAGGCATGATGAGCGGGATCTGAACGGCCGGACCGCACCGGGCCGGGCGTGTGAGGCCCTGACCTTCCCCGGGAAGGTACATCGCGGGATCGAGGGGGRGTGGCGACCTATCTGCTCGGCCTTGGTTCCGCGGTGTGTTTCGCGGTGGCCGCGGTGATCCAGCAGCGGGTTGCCTTCCGGGCGCCGCCCGATGACGTCCTGCGGCTGCGGCTGCTGCTGTGGTTGGTGCGGCGACCGTGGTGGGATGTCGGGGTCGCCGTCGCGGTGATCGGCAGTGTGCTGGCCGCGGCGGCGCTGAGCCGGGGCGCGGTGGCCCTCGTCGAATCCCTGCAGATCTGCCAGCTACTGTTCGCCCTGCCGCTCGCCGCCCTGCTGGCGCAGCGGGCGGTGCCGCGCCGCGACTGGGCGGCGGCCGCGGCGACGGCCAGTGGCCTCGTGCTCTTCCTGATCGCCGGAGATCCGCATCCGGGCGATCCGGGGGCCGTCTCGACGTTCGGCTGGGTCCTCGCCGGCGCGGTGGTCGGCGGGCTGGTGTGCGGTGCGGTGTGGGGGACGCGGCGGCTCGCCGCCGCCCGGCGGGCCCCGATGCTGGCCACGGCCGTGGGCCTGCTGTCCGCGACGCAGGCCGCCCTGACCAGCAGCATCGGTCACCTGCTGACCACCCGCGGGATCGATGCGGTCCTGGTGTCCTGGCAGCCCTGGTCGGTCGTGGCCACGGCGATCGTCGGTGCGTTGCTGCTGCAGAGCRCCTACGAGATGGCCCCGCTGCCGGCGTCGCTGCCCGCCGCGGTGAGCAGCGAGCCGCTGGCCGGGGTGGTGATCGGGGTGGCCCTKCTGGGCGGCGACCTGCGGCTGGCGCCCCTCGCGTTGGTCGGTGAGGTGCTCGGCCTGGCCGTGATGGTCACGGGTGTCCGTACGCTGGCGACGTCTCCGCTGATCACCGGGCAGATGTCGCGGCTGGTGGCGAGGCAGGCCCAGGGGCGGCTGTCCCGGCTGGAGGAACAGGTGCACCATGACCTGGAACGGCTGCGCGCCGACCTGCGCCGCAGCCGGCGGGCCGGCGTCCCGGGGCCGGCGTTGCGACGCGCGCGTCGCCGGCTGCGCCGGGACCTCGACCGCATCGGCGCGGAGCTGGCGAGCCTCGTGGACGAACGGCACCGGTTCGACGATCGGATGCGGCCGGTCGCCGGGCAGGTGGGCTCGAACGGGTCCCGATCGGGGGAGYGGGGCCTGCTGGGGGACGACGCCGTGCCGGAAAGGGAACTGCTCGCCGCGCGACGTGCTCTCGACACCCGGGCGGACGAGCTTCGCCGGCGGGCGGATCGACTGCGCGGTGAGGCCGGTGCCGTCCTGGCTCAGAGGAATCATGCGCGATAGTCAGTCGACCGGGACCTGCCCGCGGGCGTGGCCGGGAGCCGAGTATCACCAGCCTCGGCGAGTGAGTGCCAGCGGCGCGCGAGGGCGCGGCCGACCACGAAGATCAGCAGCTCGGTGAGCAGGTGCCAGATGAAGTGCGTGCCGATCGGGAAGGACCCGCAGGCCTCCTCGTCGATCGTGCGGGCGAGCAGGCCTGCCGCGAACACCCCGGCGGCCGTCGCGAAGTCCCGCCAGTACCTGGACCGGTCCTCATGGTGTGACCCGTACAGTGCCACGGTCAGCCCGATCATGAGCAGCAACACCGGCACGTACGGTGCGGAACGGTTGGGGATCTGGCTGCCGAGGAGGGCGATGAACGCGGCGGTCACACAGGCGAACCCGGCCACGCCGGCCAGGCACCACGTCCAAGGCAGCCGGTAGAACCAACGCAGGAAACTTCCGACATAGATGAACACGAACAGGCCGATGGGCGCGATGTCCAGAACCTGGGCCCACCTGGTCGCCAGCGTGTGGAACGCGAAGCTGCCGACCCCGATCAGCACCGCGAGCGGCGGCATGAACGCGACGCTGGCCGGCACGCCGCTATGGCGCCGCAGGAGGCGCCATAGCGCGAACGCCGCGGTGAGATACGCGAGGTTGCTCACCGCGTCGAACTGCCGGACCGCGTTGTACGCCCCGGCCCCGGCGCCTGCTGCCGGACCGCGTTGTACGCCCCGGCCCCGGCGCCTGCCTGGTGCGGCGGCAGGTTGTGGGCGGCGCGGCCGCGGCGAGCGTTGGCCAGATGGCGGCGTTGGCTGTCCCGACCAGCCCGGCGCCCACCAGAAACACGGCGACCGGCGAGTCCGGCGTCATGAACATCGCGAAAATCATCAGCGTGACCGCGAACAGCGCGAAACCCGCCGAGGGGATCACCCGCGGATGGATCAGGTCCCCGAAGATCCCAATGATCGGCACGCACACCATCGCGAGGATCGCCATCGGCGCGACCACGAGCCCGGCGTCCGCGCCGGACATCGCGCGCACCGATTCCAGATAGAAGTACAGCGGCACCAGCACCGCCGGGACGGCCGCGCCAGCCGCGGCGACGGCGACGTTCGAGAGCGCGAAGTTGCGGTCCCGGAAGATGCCCAGCGGCAGCAGCGGCTCACCGCCGGCGCCGCGGGTCTGCGGATGCGGACCCGGGAAGGCATGAAGATCGACAAGGCCAAGGGCCGGCTCCGCGGCAAGAAACCGAAGCTCAACGCCCGGGCTGACGCTGTTGGCCGCGTCGGCGGCGGCGTGTTGCTCCTGCCGGTGTTTACCGCACTGTTCGGGCTGCGCTTCGCGGTGCCCGTGCTGACGCTGACCCAGTTGTCCAGCAACGGCAGCCGGGCCTGGTTCAATCACCGGGAGCTGCGCTGGCCGCTGATCGGCTGGTTCGCACTCGGCGCGGTCCCCCTAGCTAGGCAATCCCGTCCCTACCGGGCCCCGTTGCCCCACCCCCCGGGAACACGCCCACAGGCGCCGCCCTGGACAATCACCTTCGGCGGGAACCGGAACCCGGCGAATTCTGACGTCGGAACCGGTRGACGGACACGACGTCGACGCATCACTCGAGCATGACTGATCGGTCGCCGAGATGGCGAGCTTCGCCGACGCAACAGTGCCAACCAGCTGGGTCCTTGAGGCCGACAGGACCCGCCTACGCCGCGCACTCGCCGAGGCGGCTGCCGTGCCTCTCCCACAGAGGCGCGGCAGCCGGCTTGATGACCATCCACCGTCCGGTGACTCGTCAGCCGCCCAAAGACGTGGACAGCGCGGTCAACGCCTGCTTCTCGCTGGCGGGGTCAGGGTGGGATGCCCGCACTGCGCTGAGGGCGTCGTCGATCCGACCGTCGAGGAACGTCCAGGCGTTGCTGTCCATGGGCTTGAGCGTGGACTCATCATCGTCCCAGGTCGTCTCGAGACCCTTGATCCGGGCCTTGGCACCGCTCTGGTCGCCCGTGTTCACCTTGGTGAGCGTGTCGTCGACGATCGCCTTGAGGCTGGCGATATCGGCCGCTGGGAAGTGAGCGACTGCCTGGGCGGGGGTGAGCTGGATGGTGTTGGAGGCCGATCCGCCCTCCTCCGCCGCGATCGGAGAGGTGTGCGGGGTCTGCGCGGTGTGGTGGAGCAGAAGCCCGGCCGCGAGTGYGGCCACGGCGTAGAGGCTGAGGGCGAGTCGCTCTCGGCCGGGGCCCGCGCCGTGGACGCCGGTGTCCGGCGCCTCCGACTCGGGGATGACGTCCGCCTTCGACCAGGTGAGGTAGAGGACGGTGGCCCCGATGGCGACGAGGAAGATCACACTGGTGAGAGCGGTGCCCAGGCCCAGTCCCTGCTCGGATTTCGGGGTTGCGAACCAGTCGCCGATGTTGGCGCCCAGCGGCCGGGTGAGGATATAGGCCAACCAGAAGGCGAGCACCGGCTGCCCGCCGAACCGCCAGGCGACGACGACGATCGCGATGAGGGCGGCCGGGAGCAGGACCGCCTTGCCCGGGCCCCAGCCGCTGAGTTCGAGGGTCCAGTCGCCGGCGGCGGTACCGAGCGCGAAGGTCACCAGGACCGCGAGCCAGTAGAACGCCTCGCGGGGCGTCGAGGTGATGCTGTGGATCGACAGGGTGCGCTCACGCGCGTACCAGACGCCGAAGACGACCGCCAGGAGGAGAGCGAAGATCGTGGTGCTCACCTTCAGCGGAACGCCCTGGCTGTCCGTGAGGATGTCGGTGTAGAGCGTGCCGGTGATACTCACGACCACGACGGTGAGCCAGTAGGCCAACGGCACGTATCGGCGCAGCCGCATCTGCACATAGAGCACCGCGGCCAGGACAGCGGTGAACAGGAGCGCCGTCCTGGTGAGGCCGACGCCGAGCGTCATGTTGATCCAGTCGGCGAAGCTCTCGCCGACGGTGGTACAGAGGATCTTGATTACCCAGAACCAGATCGTGATCTCGGGGACCTTGTTCAGCATCTCGCCCTCCCGGGAGGAGGGTCGGCTGACGGTCAGTTCGGTGGTCATGTGTGGCAGCATCGCGAAGAGATCCTGCAATCAACCTGTACGAGTGTCGGCCCGAGCGTCTGGGTCACGAGCAGGCGTCGCCGCGACGCGGAGAACACCTCGGCTCGGCGCCCGCCGCCGAGTCTGCGCCGCGAAGCGCCGACTGGCCGTCAAGGTTGCGTGCAGGTTCTGCTCGTCATCATGCGGACCGGACATGAAGGGTCGCAGTACTGACGGAGGAAGCGATGATCACGATCGGGGTCTGCGAGGACCAGGAGTCCATCCGGACCATCCTTGTCCGAGGGCTGCGTCAGGCTGGCTACGAGGTGGTCGTCGCCCACGATGGCCGCGAGGCGCTCCGCCAGTTCAGCCCGGACAACAACGTCGGCGTGATCATCATGGACATCGGCCTGCCGGACGCTGACGGCCGCGATGTCGTCCAGGCGCTCAAGTCAGTCGGGCAGCGCGCTCCCGTCCTCTTCCTGACCGCGCTCGGTGCGACGCACGACCATCTTGCCGGTTTCGCCGCCGGCGCGGACGACTATGTCACCAAGCCGTTCGACCTGCGGGTGCTTCTGGCACGCCTCGAGGTTCTGGCGCGCCGTGGACCTGCCAGCGCCATCAGCGCGGGCGGGCTTGTCCTCGACCCGGTCACGCACTCGGCCCGCACCGCGGCGGGACAGGTACGCCTCACCCCCACCGAGTTCCGGATGCTGGCGGCGATCACCGCTCGGCCGCACGAGGTGGTGCGCAGAAGAAGTGTCATCGCCGCTGCCTGGCCCGACGGAGCGATCGTCAGCGACAACACCGTCGACTCCTTCATCCGCCGTCTGCGGAGCAAACTCGAGTCGATCGACTCGCCGACGGGAATCGAGACGATTCGAGCCGTCGGATTCACGATGACGCGGAAGGATGGCTAGGCGAACGGTGGCGAACTGGGCTTCCCGGGTCGTGACCTGGCGCCTGCGGTGGCGGGACCGACTGAGTCTGCGGGCACAGCTCGTCACGATCACGGCCCTCCTCGCCAGCGCCGTCGCCGCCGGTCTGGTGATCGTTGTCCAGATCTCCCTCGCCGGCGCCGCGCGCAGCACCACGGACAGGGTGCTGAACGATCACGTCAAGGCCCTGGTGGCCAGCATCAGTGCGGCGTCACCCGACGGGGCCCTCCACGTGCCCCGATCCCAGCTCAACCCGGGCGTCGCGGTCTACGACACCTCGGGGTCACGGGTCGCCGGAACCATTCCGCCCTCCATGCAGGAGGAGTACAAGGAACTTTCCACAACGGACAGGCAGCGCATCGTCGAAGGCGGCGAACCCTTCGCCATCATGGCCCTGCCCTTCACGACCTCATCGAAGCTGCAGGGGGTGGTGATCCTCGCCGAGCCCCTGGCTCCCTACGAGCGGAACGAGCAGGCAGCGATGGTGGTCTCCATCATCGCCGGGGCGCTGCTCGTCCTCATGGCCGCCGGCTCGGCGGCGTGGATCAGCAGGCGGGTGCTGAGCCCGGTGGAGCAGATGGCACGCACGGCCGCCGAGTGGAGCGAGCACGACCTCGAGCGCCGGTTCGCACTCGGAGCCCCGACCAACGAGATCCGGGCTCTCGGCAGCACCCTGGACGGRCTGCTGGACAAGGTCGCCTCCGTCATCAGGGCCGAGCAGCGTCTCACCTCGGAGCTCGCCCACGAGCTTCGGACGCCGTTGACCACCATCCACGGAGCCGCCGACCTGCTCGCGCTGCGCACCGATCTGGACGACCAGGCGCGCGAGGACGTCGCACTCATCAAGAACTCCAGCGCGTCGATGTCCAACACGATCAGTGCGCTGCTGGACCTTGCCCGCCGCCACCGCCAGGCGCTTCACAGCGACCGCACGCAGCTGGACGACCTGGCGGTCAAGCTCAAAGGCCTGCCTTTGCCCCGCGGCCACGTGAACGTCGACCTGTCCCCGGCGCTTTCGATCAACGTTCCCGAGGTACTCGCCATCCGCGCGCTCGCCCCGATCCTGAACAACGCACTCCAGGTCTCGGACCGCGCCTGGGTCAGTGCGCGGGCCGACGGCCGAAACGTGACCCTACTCGTGGCCGACAGCGGCCCCGGGGTGCCCGACCAGTGGGTGGAGACGTTGTTCGAACCCGGCTGGAGCGGGAACGGGGGCTCCGGCCTCGGACTCTCGCTCGCGAAACGGGTGGCGCGCAGCGGCGGAGGCGACGTCTCGCTCGTCGAACAGTACAACCAGTACGGCGGCGCCACCTTCGCCGTCATGTTCCCCGGCGGCCGCGCCGCCCGCACCCAGCACTAGCTCGTCGCGGCCGGCGGTTCGGGCAAACTGCTTCAGCTCGCAAGCCCCGGCCGCTCGAGCCCGCGCGGCCAGCCGTGGCGGGCGCCGGTCGGGTCGCCCGCGAAGATCCGACCTCGAACACGCCTCAGCTCTCAGCCCGCCCTGGATCAGGCCCCTACGGCTGGAAGACGGCTCGGATGCTTGGTCTTGAACAGCTCATAGCCGTGGAGGGTGTACGGCCGGGCCGGTCTCGGCCCACTTCGCCCATGAACTCGTGCCAGATGACGTCGCCGGCCTCGCCGGATCGGCGTGCGCCGGGGCACGTCCGGGTGCTGCTTCCCGCGGCAAGCGCGGCTTGCGATCGCATGCTTGTGTCGTAGCTGAGGTTAACCTAAGCTTCGGCTCCATCGGTGGGGGACACGACGACGGGGCTGATGTGAGCGAGACACGGACACTGATTCTCGGGTTAGTCGCGGGCGTGACGATCCTGCTCGGTCTTCCGCTGGGCCGGCTGCGCCGGCCGATGCCGGCCGTGAGCCAGTTTCTCAACGCGACAGCGGTCGGTATCCTGATCTTCCTGGTGTGGGACGTGYTCGCGCACGCCTGGGAGCCTCTCGACGCCGCGCTGGGCAAGGTGCATGACCACACGGGCGGCCTCGCGCCAGTCTTCGGGTACGGAGCGTTGTTTCTGGGCGGCCTTTCCATCGGGCTCCTGGGCCTGCTCGGCTACGAACGTGCGCTCGCGCGCCGTTCTCACCGGCCACAGCCCGTCGATGCGGCCGGGCGGCCGCGTCGCGTCGGGCCGGGTGCCATGGCGGCCGACGAGCTCACCGCACGCACACCGCCGGTCGAGTCAGGCCATTCCCCGGCCCGCCGGCTCGCGATGACCATCGCCGTGGGCATCGGCCTGCACAACTTCGGTGAGGGGTTGGCCATCGGCGGCAGCGCCGGCCGGGGTGAGATCGCCCTGGCCACCCTCCTCGTGATCGGCTTCGCGCTACACAACGCAACCGAAGGTTTCGGGATCGTCGCGCCGCTCGCCGCCGAGACCGACCGGCCCGGCTGGGGCTTCCTGCTGCTGTGTGGGCTCATCGGAGGCGGTCCCACCGTGGCGGGCACTGCCATCGGCCGGCAGTTCACCAGCGACCCGCTGAGCGTGATCTTCCTGTCGCTGGCGGCGGGTTCGATCCTCTACGTCGTCGTGCAGCTCATCGGGGTGGCGTCGCGCCTCGGCCGCAAGGACCTGCTCTACGTCGGGATCCTGGCTGGGCTTACCGCCGGGTTCCTCACCGACGCCGTCGTCACCGCAGGCGGTGCCTGACCCGTCGGCCCGTTGACGGGGTAGCCCTCGGCGCACAGCTTGTCCAACGCCGCGTCCAGGTAGACCGTGTTCCATAACGTGATGCAGTTGATGACCAGGCCGAGCGCGCCGAGCTGGTCTTCCATGCCGGCGTGGTACGGCTCGCGTAGTTCCCCGCGCCGGCCGTGGAAGACGTGCTTAGCCAGGCCGTGGCGGCCTTCCTGCAGGTTGCGCATCCGTTTGATAGCTCGCCGGTAGGACTCGGCGTCGACGTAGGCCAGCACGTGCAGGGTCTTGAAGATCCTGCGGTACATCAGGTCGATGGCATGCAGCGAGTCCCGCGGCGTGCCCGACAGCACCATTCCGGCCACCTCCACGCCCTRGTCGTTGACCATGGTGAGGTAGGTGGCGCCCTTACGCCGGCCGAAGTACTTCGGGTTCGGCCGGGCGTGGATCGAGCGGACCGGCACGACGAACCGGGTGCCGTCGACCGCGGCGACCAGGCCCCGCCCCACGCCTGCGCGGTGGCGATGTCGGCCTGCCCGGCGATCAGCGGGGCGTTCGCGGCGGCGTGCGTCTCGGCCCGTACGTAGTTCTGGTAGATGTGGCTGATCCGCGCCCTGGTCGCGGTCGATGTCCCGGACGACGACACCGGTCAGGATTCGGCACTGGCATTGATCAAGTCGGTGCCGGGCAACGTCAGCCTGGACTCGATGCTGACCGAGATCCGTAAGCTGCGTGCGGTCCGCGCGGTCGACCTGCCCGACGGTCTGTTCGCCGATGTCGCCCCGCGGGTGGTCGCGGCGTGGCGGACCCGGGCCGCGGTGGAGTCCCCGTCGCACCTGCGTGACCATCCCGACCCGCTGATGCTGACATTGCTCGCGGCGCTGCTGCACCACCGGCACGGGGAGATCACTGACACGCTGGTGGAGTTGCTGATCTCGACGGTGCACCGGATCGGCGCGCGGGCGGACCGGAAGGTCACCGAGGAGCTGATCAACGCGTTCAAGCGGGTGACCGGCAAGGAGAACATCCTGTTCGCGATCGCTGAGGCCTCGCTCAGCAGTCCGGACGAGCCGGTCCGTGAGGTGGTGTTCCCGGCGGTCGCGGGTGGGGAGCAGACGCTGCGGGAGCTGGTGGCCGAGTTCAAGACGAAGGGGCCGGTGTACCGGCGCACCGTGCGGACCACGCTGAAGGCGTCGTACTCGAACCACTACCGGCGCGGGCTGATCGCGCTGCTCGACGTGTTGGAGTTCCGGTCGAACAACGAMACCCACCGGCCGGTCCTCGACGCCCTCGACCTGATCCGCCGATACGCCGACACCCGGCTGACGTACCTCCCCGCCGGCGAGACGGTCCCGACGCACAAGGGGCTGCTGGGCGACTGGAACGAGCTGGTGTTCACCGACCGGGCCAAAGGCCCGAAGCGGGTCGTCCGCGGCGTCTACGAGATCTGCACCTTCCAGGCCCTGCGCGACAGCCTGCGCTGCAAGGAGATCTGGGTCGTCGGCGCGGAGAAGTGGCGCAACCCCGATGAAGACCTGCCAGCCGACTTCGAGGCCCAGCGCGCCACGCACTACGCCGCCCTGCGTAAGCCGCTGGACCCGACCGCCTTCATCGACCAGCTACGTGAGGAGATGCGGACCGAACTCGCGGCGCTCGACACCGCGCTGCCGAAGCTGCCCTGGCTGGAGATCGCCGAGCGGGGCAGGAACGGCCCGATCCGGCTGACCGACCTCGACGCCGCACCCGAACCGCGCAACCTGCGCCGCCTCAAGGCCGAGGTGCGGACCCGGTGGGGCACCGTCCCCCTGATCGACATGCTCAAGGAGGCGGTCCTGCGCACCGGCTGCCTCGCGACCGCGACCACCATGGCCGGCCGTGGCGACCTGGCCCCCGAGGTGCTCGCCGAACGGCTGATGCTCGCGATCTACGCCTACGGCACCAACACCGGCATCCGCGCGGTCGCCGGCAACGCGCAGAACGGCCACAGCGAGGACGACCTCCGCTACGTGCGCCGCCGGTATCTGACCACCGAGCTCGCCCGCACGGTCGCCGTCGAGATCGCCAACGCCACCTTCGCCGCCCGGGCACAGCAGGTCTGGGGCTCCGGCTCCACCGCGGTGGCCAGCGACTCGACGCACTTCGGCGCGTTCGACCAGAACATCTTCACCGAGTGGCACTCCCGCTACGGCGGCCGCGGCGTGCTGATCTACTGGCACGTCGAACGTAAAAGCATGGCGATCCACTCCCAGCTGCTCACCTGTTCGGCGTCCGAGGTCGCGGCGATGGTCGAGGGCGCGATCCGGCACGGCACGGCGATGGAGGTCGAGGGCACCTACGTCGACTCCCACGGCCAGTCCGAGATCGGCTTCGGGATCACCCGTCTGCTCGGCTTCGACCTGCTCCCGCGCATCAAGCGGATCAACAAGGTTCGGCTCTACCGGCCGGCTGCTGGCGAACCGGACGCCTACCCGCGGCTCGGCCCGGCGCTGACCCGGCCGATCCGCTGGGACGTCGTCGCCGAACAGTACGACCAGATGATCAAATACGCCACCGCGATCCGGACCGGCACCGCCTCCGCCGAGGCGATCCTGCGCCGCTTCAACCGCACCAACGCGATCCACCCCACCTACCAGGCCATGATCGAAGTCGGGCGGGCCCAGCGGACCCTGTTCGTCGCCCGCTACCTACGCGACCGGGACCTGCAACGCGAGATCGGCGAAGGCCTCAACGTCGTCGAGTCCTGGAACCGCGCCAACAGCGTCATCTTCTTCGGCAAGGGCGGCGACATCGCCACCAACCGCCGCGACGAACAGGAACTCTCCGTCCTCTGCCTACGGGTCCTGCAGGCCGCCCTGGTCTACGTCAACACGCTCATGCTCCAGGACGTCCTCGCCGACGACGCCTGGGCCGAGCAGCTCACCGACGCCGACCGGCGCGGCCTGACCCCGTTATTCTGGACGCACGTCGCCCCGTACGGCGAGGTGAAACTCGACATGACCAGCCGCCTGACACTCAGCGTGTCCGCCGCGGCGCCGCTGGTGTAGACCCGAACAGCCTGGCATGCCTCGGGTCGGGGGGAAGAGACTGAGACATGCCGGGTCCGGCTGGTAACCGCATCCCTCGCCAGGAGAGTTCAACGACGCTCGTCACGTGCCATACGCGTCGCGTGTGAGGGTGGATAGTGCCGCTCGTAGATCGGCGTGAAGCTGGTTGTGTGCCGCGCTAATCGCGTGTTCCTTCTTCGTCCGCTCCGCGCCATATAGGTAAACGGGGCYGACCCGGAGACTCTCCTCCTCCCACCTGTAACGTGCGTGTACATGGCYGTGGAGATGCGGCCAGAGGTTCCCCAGCACTTCGTAGTTGATCCGCAGAAAGTCTTCGTCCCGAGCCGCGCATACCTGCGAGACGGCCTCGCCGAGAACTCGACTTTCGCGGTTTTCTTGATCTCCAATTTTATGGTTGACGTCGCGTGAGACGTGTTCTATGCGTGTTTGGTGTGCTGGTTCGTGGTGGGGT